>DATFQQ010000097.1:0-115889 GCA_035264195.1 Candidatus Sulfotelmatobacter sp.
ATGTCGTATAACGCAATGTCTTTTCACAAAAGGGAAGTTTTGGGGTGTGGCAGGGGGCTGAATAAAAACTGGCGTGACACGGATTCGGGGATATAATCCGTCCGCCTCCCGAGGGTGCAACGTTTCTTTGGGGGACGTTGACACCCTCTAACCACAAGCCGCGCTGCTCTCGCATGGTGGCGCGGCTTTCGTTTCGATATCGTATGCGTACCCAGAAGCCAATGTCAGATGAACAGTTTGAGAAGCTAAGACACGTCGCCACCAAGCTTCTCGATGAGGCCGATCCGGACGCCGCTATTCGACTCGCAAAGGAGGTGAGCGCGCTGCTCGATGAAATGATTGGCCATAGGAAAAGACATTAGGCGGGAGGTGTAGCTGGGGTCTTAAAACCCCCGCTATCTGTCAGGAATAAGGTTGTCTTGGGAGAATGAAGATCTTGAAGTCCTTTTTCTTCGCCATCTTGCTGGCCGTATTCGCGTCACGATGCTTGGCAAACGTCACCATCCATACGACGAGCATCCCCAACGGCGTGCTCGGCAAATCGTACTTCGCGGTTCTCAGGGCCAGTGATGGCTGTACTCCGTACTCATGGAAGATTGTTTCGGGTTCGTTGCCCGCAGGCATCCGCAAGACGACAATTAACAATACGACTTCTCTGCAACTGACCGGGGTTCCCACAACGGCGGCATCCTATTCTTTTACGGTCTCCGTAACAGCATGCGGCGGACACGTATCCGAGAAGGCTTATACAGTCGTTATCCAGCCGACACCAATCCATGTAGTGGATCTCAAGTGGAAAGCTTCTAAATCGCCTCACGTGATCGGATACAACGTCTATCGGGGCCCCGATGGAGTGAACTGGCGGAAAGTCAACAGTGGCGGTCTGGTTGCTTGGACCTACTACACTGACTCGACTGTCGCCAACGACAGCACTTACTTCTACGCAGCAACTGCCGTGGACAACAAGCGCAAAGAAAGCAAAAAGACTGCGGCAGTTAAAGCGAGAATTCCCTGCGCCGATCCAACATGCCCTTGAAGGACTCCCCCCAGAACACATTTAGGTCTCTCTCCAGCCTTAGGCCTTAGGCCGCCGATGCATCGTTCCACCGCTTGGGGGAAATGAACTTTTCCCTAATAGGCTGATGGGTCCCCTTTTTCCCGCTCAGAGCGCTGATAACCGTCCCTTACCTGGCTGACTATCCAACCGCCAAGAGTTCAATGCCTCAATCCCGACGTGAGGACCAGGGACAAGGGGACTTTCTGGATACGCTCGAAGGTGAGAGGTGAAAAGTTGGCGTGTGGGCCTTAGAGGCCAGAAGCAGAGGCAAAAATACCGCATCAACTAATCACTCAATCACCCAATCACCTAAGCCACTAGGCAAGGGGCATAGAAATGAATGGGCTACAAGGAAGTGAATCCCAAAACTGACAGGGTGTTTGAGGGAGTCGGATTAGGCCTGGCCTGGCTTACGATTCGCTGCGTCCCTTCGGGCTTGCCTCTTGGCCCTCTCCTGCTCACGCTTTACGCCCTCTCTGTGGTTAGCCACATACTCGCGGTTCTTTGCTTTGCCGTGCTCCGTCGTCCTATTCCATGACTGCTGGCATCGTTTCTCGCAGAATCTTGCGTCCTTGCGATTGCGTTTGGCTGTAAACCACTTTCTGCACTTGTCGCATTCGTGTAGTTTTCCGAGTTCGCGTTCGCCGGCCGCGACCAGATCGGCAATCATTGCCAGTCCGAGGGGGACAGTACGGTCGTTAGCGTCCGCGCCCTCATCCCAGACCGCGGGCAACAATTCGCGTTTCAAGCCGTCGCGAGTGTGCTTAAGTTGCAGCGTGAAGCGCAGCGGCGCCATTCGGGCGTTTACCCGATTCATTGCTTCCGTGTGAGCCGAACTGCCGAGTCGTTCCGCGGCGTTTAGTTCTCGGATAAAGCTGGCAAGCTCATTCCTAGCTTTCGCCCATCCCTCCCGTATTTCGATCCGATAGCTATTCGGATCCGTATTTAGCAGGCGGACCATCTGTTCGCCTCTGTTCGCGTCCCAAATGAACATCGGCGTGTGTAAGGGATGCTTACGCGTGTTACGCATACTTACGATTCTGTACTGGCCAATACGACAAGTCAAGCTAAAACAGTAGTCAGTTTCGGGGGATTCCCGAACAGGAGACTTTGCTTATGGATACTGACCGACTCTATTCCTTGGCCGACGTGGCGAAGCGCTTGAGCGTTTCTATTGAAACGGTGCGCCTGCACGTCTGGCGCGGTTCGCTGAAGACAACGCGGGTAGGGAGACGTCAACTGGTGACGCCTGCCGAATTGCACCGGGTAATGAACGCCGGACTCCCGTCGTTGAGGCAGGAACCTAAGTGTGAGGCCGTAGCGGTCTAAATACGAACGGCGCGGCCCAGGAGAAGGTCACGCGCCGTTTCAAGGAGAGTGTTAAGGTGTCAGGCTCAGTCTACACGAATATCGATGCTGGTCAATATGAAAGCGAGGCCAGCACTCAAGAATCGCGCATCTTAGTCAAACTGCAAGAGGCTTATCCGGGATGGGTCTCCGCCCTCGATCTAGCCCGTATCTCGCTGCAGTACTCGGCTAGGGTCCACGCCCTACGCCATAAACGCCGCCTGTCTATCGAGATTCGGATTGAGCGGCTGGAAAGTGGCTCCAAACGAGGATTCTTTCGGCTTAGCCCACCGCCGATTACACCAAGCTCCGAACTCCGTAAGCGGCCCCAAACTATCCGCGACGTTACACCCGATGTCGAGGTGAGTACCAGTTCGCTGTTTCCAGACCTTCAGGAACAACACAAGGATCTGGGATGAGTTTTCGCCCACAACGCGAAGGCGGGGCTTCTTGCGCCATCACTACGTCTCGGTTCGCGCAGCCGGTAGATGTGGAGGGAGAGATAGAGGCCCCGCGTAAGTCGCGCACGCCCAAGCTTGACATATCAACCACTCTCGGAACTTTGGTTGAGCCTGGCGAGTATCGGGCCTATGTCGCCTTCGCGGACTATTACTTCCACCGTGCATGGAAGCGGTGGACCGCCATTTTAAAGTTCGACCTTTTTGACGCCAACCTCAACCGCATCGCACGAGACATTCCGATGTGGTTTGCCCTAGGCAAAGGTAGAACTCCAAGGGCTGGCAGGGGCAGCAAGTACTTCAAGCTCTGGTTTCAGGCTAACGGCGCCAATGCTCCAAGACGTAATCGCGCCGACAGGCTTCTCTCTCCTCGAGTGTTTGAACGCCGCATGGTGCGGGTGCTGGTAGTCACGAAGGACGTCATACCCCCATACTCAGCCGTCAGTGAGATTCTGAGTTGGGAAACGGGCGCTTCTGAAAAGAAAGCGCCTATGAAAGTTTCGGCCCCAGGCAGGGTCGAGGGTAAACAACTCACTCAACCCCACCGGCGGGAGGTCATAACAAGCCTCCCGCAAAGCCACTACACACAACTTCGCTGTCCGGATTGCAAGGCCGTGTTTTCGGACGCTGACGATTTCGCCCGGCACTCGGTTTACGACTGTGCACCGTGTCGCTGGGTAGATTGATGCATTTGCACTGCATGTGCAATGCACAAGGATAGCTAACTTACAAAGGAGGAATACAACGATGAACACTGAAACATTCGGATACATTCGCAACGAAGAGGACGGATGGGACGGCTGTCCCGCGGTTATTGTGGGAGATAGTCACGTCGACAAAGACTGGATGCTATGGGTAACTGAAGGCCGCCACGGTGGTCAGTCGGTACCTATTCGTCCGGAAGAGTTCGAGCCGAACCGCGATGCGTTCTTGAGCCTAGGCTCTTCGGCGGGGATTCCACAATGGATTGATGGCACGGCTACGGTGAAGGCATACCACGATGAACATTTTGGCGAGTGTCCGAAGTGTGCGGAGGAGAAGCGCGACTATAGCAAGCGTGACGTTGGTATGTACAACGTTGGACGTGGGCACTGGTATTACTGCAGACCCCACAGACTGACATGGAGGGTCGGTGTAAACATCTTTTCCTCTTGGAGAGAGCAGACAGAAGAGCAGCAACGCGCCATCTTTGATGCCCTCGGGATGGAGTCGTTTGAAGTAGTGGACGCCAATACGGGAACACCCCAACCAGAGCCAATCACGGACGAAGACCTTCCCTTTTGACACGTGAGTGCCACATCTAACAACTCGTTCCCGATTGGGAACCGTGGTATCGTTCCGACGGCGAACACCCGTCCGTCTCTTCAGGAGATGGAACGGATGGCAAGACGGAGGTATCAACGCGGGAGTGTGTTCTTGCGTGGACGGCGAAATCCTGCTTGGTTCGGGCGATGGCGTGAGGATGTCATCGAAGGCGATCAGGTGAAACGTGTCCGCAGGTGTGAATTTCTGGGATACAAAAAGGATTTCCCAACAGAGAGACTTGCGCTGCGGGAATTGGAGGCCCGCGTGGCGCCTGTCAACCGGCCCAACAATCGTCCGTTGCGGTCGGAGACCTTTGCTCAGTTCTGCGGCTGGTGGAAGAAGAACGTTCTGACTGAGTTCAAGCCATCGAGTCAAGCGTCATTCTCCAGCCAACTGCGCGTGCATTTCCTTCCTTACTTCGGCCCGTATCTGATGAAGGACATCCAGTGGCAAACGGTACAGACTTTCATGGCGACTCGCGCAGCCGGAGCCAAAACCAGAAAGAACCTAATCTTCACCTTGAAACTGATTTGGAGCTCGGCTAGGGCTGGAGGATGGGTTGCTCACAATCCTTTCGAGGATCTGAAGCTGCCCAAGGTCGTACCTCCTCCGCCGTTGCTCTACACCGCGGAAGAAGCGAAGTTGATCATCGCAAATGCCGAGGGCCAATACAAAACGTTGTTCTGGATCGCCGCAGAGACCGGGCTTAGGGCGGGCGAACTCGCTGGACTGAGGATTGAGAATCTTCAGTTAGACGAGCAGCTCATCCGGGTCACTCACAGCATCTGGGGCGGCAGGCTTCAGGAGCCCAAGAGCAAGAATGCGAAGCGCAGCATCACGATCACTCCGCAACTCACAGAGCACATCCGGTCGTTTCTCAGTGTGTGGAAGCCGAACGAGTTGAACCTGCTGTTCTGCTCACACACCGGGAAGCCGATCGATTCGGGAAACATCAGACGGTGCAACCTCGATCCCGTCTGCAAGAAGGTCAACATTCGCACGAAAGGATTGAACGCCTTTCGTCACTGCTGCGCTTCGATGATGGATCAGGCTGGCACTCCGTTAAAGGTACGCCAGGAGCGATTAGGACACGCCCCAGGCTCTCCGGTCACAATGGTGCATTACACACATTCGATCTCGGCAGATCACCGCTCTGCAGCGCTGGCTGTCGGCGGGATGCTCAACTGAGTTCTGGACCCAAACGGACCCAGAATGTATGAAAAATGGCCAAATTGCGGAGCATACGGAAAGATTAGAACTTCAGGTTCAGCCTATGGAGTCATTGACTTTAGGATGTCGCCAAGCACATCGGGCTGGCCGGCTACTCGTTCGAGGTGGGGATTCTTCTCTCCATCGTGGTAATCGACGGAATATGTTTTGAAGAATTGCGCGTTCTCAACGAGTAACTCTACCGATTGGTTACTCGTCTGAGCGGCCTTGATGGCCGCATGCAGCACGGGCGGGGACCACTTCCTCTCATTTACCGCAACCAGTTTCATGCCGGGACCGATTCCTGCCCGGTGCGCGGGAGATCCAACGATCACGTCTGCGATCTTGCCATCTTCTCCCGCTGAGAAGCCAAGTGAATAGGTGAAGTCAGCAAACTTGAATTTCTCCTCGGCCGCATGCGTGAATACATTCGGCCGGTCACTGTAGACGAGCTTCCAGCCGCCTCTTTCAATGCCTCCGAGTGGGGCGTGTTCAGAGGTTGCGCTGACCCGCTCATGGAGAAGCTGAGCCCAATCGTGGGGTGCAACCTCGTTCAAGGCACGCACCACGTCTTCGAAGGTGTACGGCACCACTCTCGGCGGACCACTCTCGCCTCCATGAAAGCGGTGGCAGAAATCATTCAGGGAGCGCTGCCCATGCGTCTGTTGGCGAATGATCGAGTCGACTTCCAGCCAGATCAATTCTCCCTCGGGGTAATAGTCGAGACTACGGCGCCAATTTTGCCACCCCGGGGTCAGTAACATGCGCAGTGTCTGCACAGAACGTGCTGTGTCTTCAAGCGGACGCCAAGTGCGCCCCGTTCGGTGATCGAGCATGGCCGCCGTGGCTGCCAGAGACTCGCGATACTGCTCGGCGTTCAACAAACCGCTGCGTTCCGCCAACAGGTTGCCGAGATAATCGGTCAGCCCTTCGTAAACCCAGAGCAGATCTCCGATCATCGGCTCCTGATAGTTCGGAGTCGCAAGCCCCGTAGGACGGCGACATTTCCCATTCCAAGAATGAATAAATTCGTGGGGCACAAGGCTGGCTTGCAGCATATCCAGGTCAGGATCGAGCAGCGTACGCTCTGCGGCCACACTGTCGTTGGACTCGTGGTGCTCGAGGCCGTGTCCGGCGACCTGATTGCTCAGCGTGTAGAGGAAATCGTAGTGGCGGTAATGTCGTGCGCCGAACAAGGCTCCGGTTTCCGCGACCAGCTTCTTGTAGGCAGCTAGATCCTTGGGCGACATGGCGAGTGCGGCATCGGAATCAGCGACCAAGTCCATGACGTGCACGGGTGACTCGCTGGCCTTGCTCAACTCGATTTTGCGAAAGTGAACTCCAGCGATTAACGGAGAGTCAACGAGCGTCGTTAAAGATAGCGGAGAGAATTCCACATCGCTGCCGTTTTCTCGCGTGACTTCCAGTGCGGTTCCAAATTTCCACCCTATCGGCAGCTTGACCGACGGAGTGAACGTCACATCGTCTGAGCGGACGCCCTTGGGATACAGCACCACAGCATTCCAATTCAGGTCGAGCAGATTGTCGGAAGCCGCCGGTCCGCCGCCTCCAGCGCTGTCTTCCGTCGTGATGGCATCAAGGGAAACGTCAAGAGAATCCACTCCTGCAGGGACAGCTACGTGGAATTCGTACATTTCCACGGGATCGCGCTGCCACAAGACCGGATGACCTCCGGCTTCCATTCGGATTCCGGTGAGTGCTCCAATCGGGCCGCTCGGGCGGTGGTTCCCCGGAATCCACTTGGGAAAAACCAAAGACATATCGCCCGGGCGAACGGGAATGCGCAGCTTGGCGTGATAGATGTTGCGCGGGGCGTCGGTCAGATCCACATGAAGCTGGATGGTCTGGGCTGAAATTGCGAAGCTAAGATCGAGGAGCACTGCCACCATCACGGCAGCCCGGGATAAGTAACGCTTCGAGAAATGCAAGAAAAGCCTCCGGAGAACGAGTCCAGAAGGCTACCGAAGCATCGTCAGCAAATGCAAGTTATCGGGCCGGGGTGAGGACAAATCTGCGTCGAGCGACACAGCACAAGAAGGCAAGTCCGGAAGCTACTAGCAACCACGTTCCAGGTTCCGGGGCCGCACTCGTTCCACCCCCACCACTTGGACACGGCCCGATGGTTTTCTTCTTACCGTTGGTGATTACGGTGACGACTCCGTCCTTGCCCGGCTTCTTGCCGATGCCACACACTCCCGGCAGAGGCGGAGGAGCAATCGGAACCCACGGATAGCCTCCGCCCAAAGGATCATACAAGCCAAGCGGCGCGGCTGGTCCTAAACCCGGAACCGGCGGGCGAGTGAGCAAAGTCGACTGAAAAGGTACAGGAGGCAGTGACAATCCCGTGCCCAGGTTTGGCTGGACGGGTTCTTCGAATTTCGCTACGGGAGGCTCTGAGCGCGAAGTAGCCTGCTGCGGAACTTCTTCAACGCGGTTTCCGCAGCGGGTACGAGCGGTAATTTTTCCGTCGGTAATTAGGCTTTCGCCCTTCTTGAGAGTGACGCGATGGCGAGTCCAGTAGATCTTGCGGCCGATACGATACGAAACATAAACGGTGCGAGCCAGCACTAGCCGCACTATTCGGGCATGGTCATAGTCGAATCCTGCGTAATGGGAGGCCACAACCGGGTCGTGCTCCGCCACCCACTTCAGTTCATGCGCATCTTTCACTCCTCCGGGCACGACGGAATATGGATAAACTGGGCGGTTCTCGATCGAACGCAGAGCTTCCTGTTGGACGGCTAGAAAGTGATTGCGGCTGGCCTCCACGGCCTGACGGCTTGGCTCGGGACCGCGAGAGGCTTTGAACAGCGAAGGGCTGAGATACCGAAGCGCGATCGCCGCACAACCAGCGGTGACGACGCCACAGAGGGTCAGTAGGAGCACGTGCTGGATGCGGCGACTCCGTTGATGCCGCCTAGTCCTCCGGCGCCGCACATAGATGACACTACCTGAAGGTTCCTGTTGACTCGACAACTCGCCCCACCTTAACCGGTCAGATCCCTGGGATGGAGACCGGAGACTCGCGAACTTATGAATGCGCTTTCATTTCCATCGTCTTACGCATGTTCCTCACAAAAGCTAAAGGGGACCCAACTCCGAGACCGCACAGATGCTACCAGACGATGCTTCACTTTGCACGATTATCTAGTACCTTTCTGTGGATTGCGGTGGTTCTTCCCTCCACTGTGGTCGTTATTCTCTATCAAAACGAGCAGAAAAGTAACACCACGTCCGTGCCATTTCGAAGGGTCAAAAACCGCTGGTACTCTGCGTTGGACTACCGGAGTTTTGAATCATGACCTACTCGATTGCGTACTCGATCTTGATTCCCCGCTTCTCAATTTCATCGAGGAACAAATCCGCGGGTACATCGATCTCCTGAAGCACTCCGCCACGCTTGCTGATCGCGCCAGACGCGAGCATTTGTACGACGATCGAAGCCGGAAATGCCGTCGTTCGCATCATCGCACTCATGTCGGTTTTTGGATCGTAATGATCGACCATGGTGAACGATGCGACGCGTCCCTTCAAGCGTCCACCCAACAATCCGCGCACACCCGGCCGGTTCACTGACTCGTGCGCTTCCAACCGCATGATGCAAACGTCCGGTCCTTTCGAAGCGAATTTGCCCTCGAAAATCTTCGACATCATCGCCCGCGGAGAGACCTCGGCATTGCCGAACTTCATCTTCTCACTTGAAAACAGACCTAGCTCTTTCAGTTCGCAAAGTAGATCGTAGTGGCCGGGGTAGCGCAGAGTCTTCTCGAAACACTCCCCCACCCTTCCCTCGAACGTCTCAGGCAAGGTTGAAGTCCCACCGGAAGTGTGGAACGCCACGAGCGGCGAGAAGCCGGAGATGTGGAAATCCTCGGGCTCCGTAAGCGGGTCGATGGTGATTAGTTTGCCTTTCCGCAGAATGCGGGCCGGCTCAACGTATTCGTTAATCAGTCCCTCGACGGAAAAGACGAGTTGATAGTGAAAAGGCGGGGTGGGTTGCTCAGGGAGTCCTCCGACGTAAAGCCGCAGGGCATCAGCGCGCCCGCCAAGCCGCCGTACCAGTTCGCCGCCAAGGATAGAGGCCATGCCAGGCGACAAGCCGCAATCCGGGGCCAATGCTACACCACGCTTCTCGGCTTGCTTGGCGAGAGCAAGCTCTTGGCGCACGACAGTGTTGTTTCCACCAAGATCAGCGAAATGGCATCGCGCTTCGACAGCGGCACGCGCCAGACCTAAGTTTAAGAAATACGGAACCGCCGAGAGTGCGGCATCGTGTCCACGCATCAGCCTGGCGGCTGACTTCTCATCGCTCGCATTAAGTAACACCGCGCGAACTTTCTTGTCGCGCGTAATACGGTTTACACGGGCTGCAACCTCTCTGGCGCGTTTGATATCGCTGTCCGCCAGAGTTACGGAATCCACCTGCGGAGTGCGCGCCATGTCGAAGGCGGCAGCTGAACCCATCATGCCGGAACCAATCACTAGAAGTTTCATTGAGTTTTCTCCTGAAATATGCGGTTAAAACGGTGAGGCGAGGTGCGTCCAACTATTCCGCTCGTCCAAGCAGAGGTTCAGTCGGCTGCATTCAAACCTCAAAGAAAACGCAGTTTTATCGGGAAACAGACTAGAGACCGGACGGGGAGATTCTCTCGCAGGTGTAATGACGAAGATCGAGCCTAAGGAGGTTCACCAACGATCATATCATTCGCAGGCTTTGATGAGGAGGTCCAAGAGTGGTGTGTCGCCAAAACCGCAATCAGGAAGACAATGTAGGTACTCTTGCGAAATAATTTGCATCCTGACTTCCAACATTAGAAAGCGATCCCGACTCCAAGACTTATGTCGTCCCCAAGCGGCGTCGCCCCTTCCCATACTGAAATCCCAACCCCCCGATCTCCAGATAGACCACATGCTCGTCGTTTCCTGGTCGGCACCATTTTGATCGTTTTCATATTGCTCGTCGCAGGCATCGCGGTGGGCCACAAGTTTTGGCCATTTTCTGAACAAGCTGTCATCGAGGATCTCGCCGAAGCCAGCGATAGCACCGTCACGGTCGAGCGCTATCATCCGACATATTTTCCCGTTCCCGGGTGCGTTCTTGAGGGGATCGAATTCTGGCACGGGAAAAACCGTTTCCAACTGATCACGATCGAGAGGATGAGGATCGAAGGAAGCTACGCCGGAATTCTGACTCAGCACGTTCCCCGGATTATCGCGGAAAGAGCCCGCGTGTTTATACCGCCACTCGGCAGTCATGAGGTTTTTCACTCGCAGCATTCGAAACTGGTAGTGGACGAACTCGTGGCGAACGGAAGTTCCGTTTCCTTCCTGTCCGATGACAAGAATAGCCAGCCTCTGGGTTTTGATGTGCACGATGCGCTCCTCACCGGAGTTCGATGGGGCAGCCCGATCAGCTATCACCTCAAGCTTCACAATCCCAATCCTCCGGGAGAAATTACTGTCACCGGCAAGTTTGGACCTTGGGCCGACGGTCATCATGAGGACACGCCGCTGTCGGGAGCGTACAAGTTTAACCATGCGGATTTGAGCGTATACGGAGGAATCGCCGGTATTCTGAACTCGCAGGGCAAGTTCGACGGAGTACTCAAACATCTCAACGTGTCTGGCTCGACAGACACGCCTGATTTCGAGGTCCAGGACGGTGGCCACAAGGTCCGACTCAGGTCCACCTTCGATGCGTTCGTGGATGCTACTCGCGGTGACACTTTCTTGAATCGAGTCGAGGCTGAGTTCCGGCACACTACTATCATCGCCGAGGGTAGTGTCGCCGGGGCCGAGCAAGGAAAGGGTAAGGTGGCAAAGTTGAGGCTCGCATCGCGCGACGGACGCATTGAAGACATTCTTGGATTGTTCACTAGCGACGGCCCTCCAATGTCGGGACCTGTGTCCCTTTCGAGTAGCGTTGAAATTCCACCTGGGGATATGCCCTTCCTCAATAAAGTTCGCCTGCACGGGAAGTTCGGAGTGGATGAAGGGAGTTTCACTAAGCCGGAAACACAGCGAGACGTCGATACGTTAAGCGCCGGAGCGAGGGGAAAGAACAAAGAGGATCCAGAGACTGTTCTTACCGATCTGAAAGGACAAGTCGATTTGGCCGGCGGGGTAACGAAATTTAGTGATCTGAGCTTTGTGGTTCCCGGTGCTAATGCCCGTCTTCACGGCACCTATAACATTCTCAATTACAAGATCAATTTGCATGGGTCGATGCGGGTCGACACAAAGATTTCCAAAACCTCGAGCGGACTGAAATCGCTGATGTTGAAAGTGATGGATCCGTTTTTCAAGAAGAAGCCGCAAGGCGAAGTTGTACCCGTCCACATTGAGGGGACGTATAAGAAACCTGAGTTTGGCTTGGATCTCAACCAGCCGTCATCTACTCCGGATCCTTCCCGGCGAAGATGATTTTGGAGACGATCTGTGAGTGCTTCCGATTAAGCGCGTAGAGCAAAACTAATACAAGCAAGAGAAGAAACCATGTCTGGTGCGGCATTACCAGACCTTCCCACCACCACGTGGAGAGCCAGGATTCAGGAATGCGTCCATTCCTTGCAAGTTGTTGCAAAACAGCAGCGCCGGGAAACAAAAACGGCACCATCAAAATGAGAGCGGCTCGCGCGACCGTTTTCATTTCGCCGGTCAGTTCGCTCATGCACCAACAAACGGGTATGGCCAGAATGGAGGCGTCGTAAAGCCGATGATAAACAGGAAGCAGCCCGATCACGGCGATCGCCGAAAGTGCGAGGATTTCCGCTTCCGTTGCGGTTAGTCTCACCGTCAGGCAGATCCACACCGCAACCAGCAACGCGCCTGTTGCCAAAGCAAGGATATTGGCTGAGGCTGCACTTGACGTGTAGGAATAGAACACAACTTGGAGGTTGATCAGCAGAAAACGAATCGGATTAGCAGAGGTAAAATCGTCGATCTTGTTATAGGTGGAGAGGATTTGAATATTGTGAAAATAGTCATGGACCCACGAGACTCCCGCGACCTGCGACCGCAGGATCACTATCAAAACCAACAGCGTCCCGAACGCCACGACAACGGTGAGAAGCAGCCAACGCCGCCGGAGCAGGTAATACAGCAGAAGAAAAGCCGCAATGTGTGGCTTGAGACTACAGGCGGCGCCGAACATTACGCCAGCTAGAACGTCGCGCCCCTCAGAACCCGCCAACATACCCAGAGTGCACAACGCCACCACGATAATGGTTTCGTTCCCACCGGCGATTCCTGTGTGAAGGGGCGCCAGAGCCAAACAGAACGCGACAAACCCATAAGCTTCTGGCTGATTCTTCGTAAATCCAACCAATCTGGCGAGAGACCAAATGATTGTCCCCGCTGCCGCTACCAACAGACCTTCCCATGCCAATTTTGCGGCGTCCCAAGGCAGAACCGCGATTGGTGCCAGCAGCACCAATGTTCCCGGAGGAGGAGCCAGATGAGTACGAATCGTTCCGGGGTTCAGGGTTTCGTGCACCTCTTCGTCCCAGAGGCTGGCGAAATTCTCTGGCCGCACAAAGTTCTGCCCTCTTAGCCAAAGTCTGGTAGCGGCGTAGTTTTGAGCCAGGTCATTCCAGTTTGCAGAGTAGGGAAAACGAAGAGGACCACGGATAGCAAACTCGCATACCGCAAGCAACAATAGCATCCACAGCAGAATCCGCGTCCCCTTGCTTGCTTGGCGTTCGGTTGCCGCTTTAGGGGCTGTCGCTTCCACTCTTAGCTCCATGGGTCACCTGAAGTGGAAAACATTTCTAATCCCAATCGCCGAACAGGCAGCCAGGAACGAGGCCAGCATTCCGATAAACCACAATATTCGCCGATCCTCAGGCAGCCAGCGCCGCAGGGCAAAAAAGACGAAAGGCATCACTGGAATCGAAAACCGCATGAAGTTACTGCGAGCCCATATCAGATAGTCGTAGCAGAAGATCGCGATGAGGAATAAGGAGACGAACACGGCCTCGTGTGGATTGGCCCACGCGTACCGGCGGTAATCCCGCGAGAACATCGCCCACACTCCTGCAAGTACCAATGCGATCCACGAAAAGCTCAGCACCAAATTAGTCCAAGGTGCCGGGTACACCAGCGTGCCAACAATAATGGCGTGAAAGGGCCAACCGAACAGGTGACCATGAGGTCCATGCACATTGGCCGCGCCGTAATCGCGCGAAGTGTAGCTGTGAACGGTGAGAAACGGGTCTCCGAAATAATGAGCCAGCGGCCACACATACAGCAGGCCGATTGCCAGTCCCAAACAGAATGCTCCAAGAAACTTCGCGTAGCGCTTCTGATAAAGCAACACCAACCCTATTCCGACCAGCCCAAAGACCATCAGGGGCCGAACTGTGGTTGCCAGCGATAAAAGAAGAGCTGCCCAGAGAGGATGATCTTTGCGGAAGCTCCAAAATCCACCCATCGCAAGTGCAACCGCCAACGGTTCAGAACCGCCCAAGAAAGATGCCTGGAGCCACATTAGATTCGTCAGTGCGAAATAGCCGGCCACTCGCATGCCAAACAACGACGCCACCAAAAGCGTACTAATGAGGGACGCTACGCTCGCTATAAGCAATAGAGTCAATTCAAGAGGGAGATGGAACAATAGTGAAACGGCGGCGATGGCATACGGGTAACCCATAAAATGCTGGATGTCGATGCTGCGAAAATTCCACTCACGAATCGCCTTCGCAGCCTGCAAGTACGCAGCGTTGTCCCCAAAATCGGCTACAACAGTGTGCCAACCACTGAAAGCCCTTTGAGTGATGTCAAACAGAACACCACCGACTGCTACCAATAACACAAGTTCCCACACCTGTAGTTCTCTTCTCCAACTTGAGGTGTGCTGACGATCCGTCCAATGCTCGACGGCAGGTTTCTTCGGCACAGCAAAATCTTCACCTGAGATTCGCACGTTTACCTGGGACCTTGGCTTCGCATTTCCAAGATACAACTATCGCATCTTTTTCCAACCGAGCGCTCCGAATATCATTCCTTGAATCGAGAAAAGCATCTCGAAAGCGAGCACAGCTTCGCGGCCACTGGCGTTGTGTGCAGAGCCACGCTACTTGAATTTCCTTTTCGTGCTCGCGGCGTCGTACGCGTCACCCAGCCAGCTCAAGGCATCGTGCAGGTCGGAGTCGGAGGAGAGTTCGAATGTGAACCAACGGGTGTTGTTCTTGTCGATTGATCCGATGCGATGATCGGAATCGAGTCGCGCCCGCACGGAGCGCTTGGGAACATCGATGGGGAATGCGATGGTATTCCTGGTCTCTATGCAGCGGGTGCGCGGCAAGATTCCGAACATATTCTTGCCGCGGTAGAGGGCGGTAAAACCGAAGAACACTTTTTGACTGACCTGCGGCCAATCTCCGATTTCGGCGGCCAGGGCTGCCGACCAGGCTTTCATCTGCTCGGAGATCGGTGGCATGCTGGGTGAGGAAGTCTTCCGTGCCACGTCGTCCTCTTGGTCAGTTCCGGATATCGGCTAACAGGGACTCGACTTCAGCCTTCGTGTCCACCGTCAGCGGCAAGAATGGCAATCGCGCCGTGCCGCCGTAGTAGCCGTTGAAGTCCATCCCGTACTTGAATCCCGGGACGCCAAGATCGCCGACCCGTTGTGCCGCCCTCGCAATTCGTTCCTGCTTGATGCGCGCCAGTTCGGCATCGCCTTCCTTCCACGCGGCGTAGATCTCGTAGCAGGCCGTGGGCGCCGGACAGGCAAACGCCAAAATGGCTCCGACTGCACCTGCATCAAGCGATGGATGCAATTTGTGAGCCGCTCCGACGAGTACTTGGAATCCGACTTCCTTCTGACGTGTCTTCATCTTCCCCACAACGGTCACAGCCGCAGAAGATGGCTTTGATTCTTTTGCTCCGGAGAGTGCTCCGACGGGCACCAGTTCCCCTCCTCCGGATTCTCCTGCCACTGCGGCGGCAAGCATGCGTGGAGTGACTGCGTCGAACGTTTCCGTAACAGGAGCAACTCGTTTAATGTGGCGCGTAGCTTCAACCATCTTGCGCACTTTTTCTATATCGCCACTGGACTCCTTGATGCCAATCACATTGGGATGCTCTGCCAGTTCAATCACTACTTCGGCCGGCATATCGTACCCGGTAGCCTGCGGGAAGTTGTAGATGATGACGGGCAGCGGTGAGCGGTCGGCGACGGTTCGATAAAACGCAAGCTGATTCGCGGGTAACATCTGTTTCTTGTAGTAGTGCGGCGTACGCACCATGGCCACGTCGTAGCCGAGCTCGGCGGCATATTCGGTCAGCCGCAGCGTCTCGATGGCCGACTCAATACCAGTGCCAGCGACCAGAACCTTATTTGGCGCGGTGGTCTCCCGTGCAACTTTGAGCACATCGCGCTTCTCCTGATCGGAGAGCATGAGCGCCTCTCCGGTCGATCCGAGGACCACGATTCCGGCAACCGGCGTGCGCGAGTAGCGCTCGACATTGGCCTCGAGCTTTTTGTAGTAGACGTTGCCGTCGGGATAGAACGGCGTGGTGATGGGAGGAAGAATACCGTGAAGAAGCATGGGTTACCTCAATGCCCTATCTTGGTGGGCAAAGTATAGGAATCGTTTCCCGTTTATTGCGGCGATAGATCCGAAAATCTTCTTCGTCAACAGTAACAACAGTGTGCCGAGGAAAAAGTTCACTCATTCGAATCAGGCATAGATCAGCCAGATCAGGCTTGCGATCCGCGTAGCGTTGGGCAAGATCCCGCAAATGTTCCAGATTGCTCTCGCAGTCAAATGCCACCTGAATAACTCCGTCGCGTAACATCCCTAGGACGGGTTCACACGACTGAAGCTGGAAAGCAGTCTCCGCGAGAACAGCCTCGCAGGTCAATGCTGGCCAATCGATCTGAACCCCAATTTCAGATGCCCACTCATTGTATTGGTCATTTGCGCGCGCCATCGCGACTAGCAGGCCTGTGTCAGCAATGGCATTCATCCGCGCGAAAACCCTTTTCGGCTGGAAACGTCTCGCGGGCCGCCTTTGATGATTCCAATGTACTTGCGCCATGCTTGATTTTGCTGAGCAGGCGATTCCTCAGATAATCCGTTTTCAACAAACTGGCGCACAACCTGACCAACGGGCAATCCCGAACGGCGAGCCTTCTCCCGCAAGCGTTCCAAAAGCTCATCAGGAAACCGAATCGTGACTGTGTTACTCATGTGTCAGAATTGTAACACATTAACCAATCCAGCTACGCTCGTCCCCGCGCAAATTGATCCCACGCCGCCCAAATCCAAAACACCTCACCGGCGGCCATGCATAAAATCGGATAGATACGCACGCCCTTCAACTCCAAAGTGGATGGCCGAAACATCCCACAGACGAAAATAAGCGTCGCAGGCAAGATTACGACAGCAAGGGGCTGGAGTGTGGTGACAGCGAGGCAGAATGCCAAAAAGACTGAAAGGAGGAAACCGAGTACGCAAACTCCACGGGTTCGCTTAGCCGTTTCGGGCTTGGGAGCCGCCCTCAAACCATAAATGCAAGCTATGGGTGCTGCACCCAGCAGCAGCATCCACATCACTCCGTAGATAGTCACAAAGCGCGGTATACGGTTCAGAACTAAGATCGTCATCGCGACACGTTCGCCCGCTCCGCGTGCAACTCTTGTAAGGCGTGCACATTCACTTCACCGCGCTGAAGGGCGGCAATGCCTTCCGCAGCCGCCCGTGCGGCCGCCAGTGTCGTAATCGTCGGAATACGCGCGGTGACGGCGGCGCGCCGGATCGCTTTTTCGTCGAACCAGGGTTCCTGGCCGTGGGGCGTGTTGACGACGAGTTGGATGCGCTGTCCTTTGATGAAATCCACGACGTTCGGACGTCCTTCTTTTACCTTGTAGACCCGCTCCACATTCATGCCGGCTGCCTCGATCACCTGAGCCGTGCCGTCCGTCGCTACCAGTTTGAATCCCATCTCGACAAACTTCCTGGCCACACCCGCGACATGCCGCTTGTCTGTATCCGTAACGCTGAGGAAGACCGCGCCTTTAGTGGGCAACTTCTGTCCTGCAGCAAGTTGCGCCTTGGCGAAAGCCTCGCCGAAATTGTCGGCGACGCCCATGACTTCGCCCGTGGACTTCATCTCGGGCCCGAGCACCGTGTCGACGCCCGGAAACTTGCTCCAGGGAAACACTGGCGACTTCACGTAATAAAAGCTGCCGGTATCAAGATCGGCGCGGCGCCGGATGAAATCTGGCAAGAACTCGCGGAGTTTGCGTCCGGTCATGAGACGGGCGGCAATCTTGGCCATCGGCACTCCCGTCGCTTTCGACACGTAAGGAACCGTGCGTGAGGCACGCGGATTCACTTCGAGCACATAGACCTTGCTGCCTTCGGATCCGTTGCCGCTGCCGCCGTTTCCGCGCGGGATCGCGAACTGAATGTTCATCAGGCCAACAACCTTGAGAGCCTTGGCAAGCTTGAACGTGTACTCTCGCATGCGTTCTAACAGATGCTGCGGGATATCGACTGCGGGCAGCACGCAGGAGGAATCGCCAGAGTGAATGCCAGCTTCTTCGATGTGCTGCATAATTCCGCCGATGACGACATCTTCTCCGTCGGAGAGGGCGTCGACATCGACTTCGATTGCGTCTTCGAGGAAGTGGTCAATCAATACGGGGCGGTCGTGCGAGTACTCGACCGCGTCTTTCATGTAGCGCACTACCGATTGTTCGTCGTAGGCAATTACCATGGCGCGCCCGCCGAGCACGTATGAGGGGCGGACCAGAACTGGATAACCGATCCGCTTCGCGCCTTCGACCGCTTCTTCAATCGAGGTCGCCATCACGCCCGGGGCCTGCGGAATCTGGAGATCTTCGAGCAGCTTGTTGAAGTGCTTGCGATCTTCCGCGAGATCGATCGACTCGGGGGAGGTACCGATGATCTTCACACCAGCTTGTTTTAGAGGCAGTGCGAGGTTCAGTGGCGTCTGGCCGCCAAACTGGACGATCACGCCGACGTCCGCACCTTTCGAGGTTTCGTGCTGGTAGATCGCCCAGACGTCTTCGAACGTGAGTGGCTCGAAGTAAAGACGATCGCTGGTGTCGTAGTCGGTCGAGACGGTCTCGGGATTGCAGTTGATCATGATCGTCTCGTATCCGTCGTCGCGCAGGGCAAACGAGGCGTGGCAGCAGCAGTAGTCGAACTCAATTCCCTGCCCGATGCGGTTCGGTCCGCTGCCCAAGATGATCACTTTCTTCTTGTCGGTCGGCGCGGCCTCGTCTTCGTCCTCGTAGGTCGAGTAGAGGTAAGGCGTGAAGCTTTCGAACTCCGCAGCGCAGGTGTCAACGCGCTTGTAGACCGGCATGATGCCGTGCTTCTTGCGCATATGCCGGACCTTGTCCTGTGTCTCGAGCCGCCAGACTTGCGCCAAACGTCCATCAGAGAGGCCCATACGCTTGGACTCGCGCAGCACCTCGGTCGGAATCGATTCCATGGGGTGCTTTTCCAACTCAAGTTGCTGGTCGTTAATTTCTTTGAGTTGGTAGAGGAACCACGGGTCCATCGACGTCATTTTGGCAATCTGCTTGACCGTGTGTCCCTGTCGGAGTGCGTAGCGAACGTAGGCGAGTCGCTCTGGATGGGGCGTGACGAGTCGCTGTGTGAGAATCTTCGGCTCGATCTTGTCGGAACCCACTTTCTTACCCGTGTCGAGGGAGCGGATGCCCTTCATCAGCGCTTCTTTGAAGGTGCGGCCGATGGCCATCACTTCGCCCACCGACTTCATCTGCGGGCCGAGCGTGTCGTCGGCGCCGGGGAATTTCTCGAACTGCCATTTCGGAATCTTGACGACGACGTAGTCGAGCGTGGGCTCGAAGCACGCCGGGGTCTTGCGCGTGATGTCGTTCGGGATTTCGTCCAGCGTGTAGCCCACCGCAAGTTTCGCGGCGATCTTGGCGATTGGGAATCCTGTGGCCTTTGAGGCGAGAGCTGACGACCGGGACACGCGCGGGTTCATCTCGATGACTACCATTCGTCCGGTTTCAGGATTCACGCCGAATTGAATGTTCGAACCGCCAGTGTCGACGCCGATTTCGCGGATGACCGCGATGGAAGCGTCGCGCATGGCCTGGTACTCGCGGTCCGTGAGCGTTTGGGCCGGAGCGACCGTGATCGAGTCGCCGGTGTGTACGCCCATCGGATCGAAGTTCTCGATTGAGCAGATGATGATGACATTGTCGGCGGTGTCGCGCATCACCTCGAGCTCGAATTCTTTCCAGCCGAGGACGGATTCTTCGATGAGTGCCTCGTGAACTGGCGACAGATCCAGGCCGCGAGTCAGCACTTCGCCAAGTTCTTCTCGGTTATAAGCAATACCGCCACCGGTGCCGCCGAGAGTAAATGAGGGGCGGACGATAACTGGGAACCCGATCTTGTCTGCGAACTCCAGTCCATCTTTCGTATGCTTAACGAGCGCCGACTTTGGGACGTCGAGACCAATGCGCTGCATCGCATCTTTGAAGAACAGACGATCTTCGGCCTTCTTGATAGCGGCAACGTTTGCGCCGATCAGATCCACGTTGTATTTCTCGAGCACCCCGCCGTCCGAAAGTTCGATGGCAAGGTTCAACGCGGTCTGCCCGCCGACGGTCGGCAGCACGGCAAAACCGGCGCCGGGAGACATCTCGCGCTCAATGCGAATGATCTCTTCCAGATACTCCAGCGTGAGCGGCTCGATGTAGGTGCGGTCAGCCGACTCCGGATCGGTCATGATCGTGGCCGGGTTCGAGTTGGCCAGCACAACTTCGTAGCCCTCAGACTTGAGCGCCTTGCAGGCCTGCGTGCCAGAGTAGTCGAACTCGGCGGACTGGCCAATAACGATGGGCCCGGAGCCGAGGACTAGGATTTTCGAGATGTCAGTGCGTTTGGGCATTATGCAGTTTTGTTTTTCTTTGCCGATGGCACGGCTACGGCACGCGCGCTTTTGATCTTGTCATCAAAGGGGGCGGCGTCCGTCTCCGCTTCCCTGATGTTGTTTTGAAAGGGCGCGCCTTCAAGGCGCGCCGTAACTGGCTCGGATCGATTGATGGGCCTTAGCCCCTGAGGTGCAGGGTCGAGTTCGAATCCGGACCTTGCAGATGAATAGGGGTAATCTTCCGCGCGTTCACACAAATGCTTTCGAACAGGATTCTGCTGAACATAAATCTGATGAATTTGATAGTCGCTCGCGTCGCGAATGCGATGATCGGAAAATCCTTTTTGCCAGACTTCCATATTCGAGCCGAGTTCTTTTTTTGCACGATATGAAAACCCACCCTTGATGAACTGGACGGCTTTCTCCAAGCTTGTCTTCGGAGTCAAAATCACGTGGATGTGATCCGGCATCACTACGAATTCTTGGAGCAGATACGCAGAGCCGCGATAGTGATAAAGAGTGTCGATGAGCAGCTTGGCCCAAACCTCTCTCGAGAAGAGCGTGCGGCTTCCCCACGTCCGTGACGCGATCATGTACGTCTGTCCGTTGCTCGTCGCGTGCTCTCTCGTAGGTCTCACCCGTGAACCTCAGCGACTAAAGCCGCAAGTCTTTTGTCCACTCCAGCGGCGCGCCTTAAAGGCGCGCCCTTTCAAATCGCGATTCGTCGAAGCCCAGCGTCAGCACACATTCCGCAGGCAAGTCTTATCCGACTTCTGGTGGCGATTCATTACTTACTACCGACCACTGCCCTTCCACTCCTTCATCATCTTCGTGAACTCTTTGAACAGATAATGCGAGTCGTGCGGGCCGGGCGCGGCTTCCGGGTGATACTGCACGCTGAAGAGCGGCATGTTTCGATGGCGCAGACCCTCGAGCGTTTCGTCGTTCAGGTTCATGTGCGTGAACTCGACTTCGCTCTGCGCTAGCGAATCAGGATCAACCGCGAAATTGTGGTTATGCGCGGTGATCTCAATCTTCCCGGTCTTTAACTGCTTCACGGGATGATTCCCGCCATGATGACCGAACTTCAGCTTGAACGTCTTGCCACCTAGCGCGATGCCGGTTAACTGATGGCCAAGACAGATCCCAAAGATCGGCTGACGTCCCATCAACCGGCGGATTGAGTCGACCGCGTACGTACACGGCTCCGGATCGCCCGGACCGTTCGACAGAAAGACTCCATCCGGCTTCAGTGCGAGCACGTCCTCTGCGGGAGTCTGCGCCGGGACGACCGTGACTTTGCATCCTTCACCGCGCAGTTTGCGCAGGATGTTCTGCTTGATGCCGAAGTCATACGCAACGACGTGGAAGCGCGGCGGTTCGTCCTTCACTCCGACCACGGCGACCGGTTCGTGCGAGCGCTCGCCGACTTCCCACACGTACGACCGCTTCGTGCTGACTTCCTTTGCCAGGTCAGTGCCGTCCATCTTCGGAATCGAGCGAGCCTTGGCAATCAGCTTGTCGGTGTCACTCTCGATCGTCGAGATCACACCCCGCTGAACGCCGTGATCGCGCAGATGCCGCACCAGAGCTCGTGTATCGATATCGGAGAGCACTGGCACCTTGAACTGCTCCAGGTATTCTTCGGCTACCTGCTGGGAGCGCCAGTTCGAACTGACGCGCGAAAACTCGCGCACGATCAGCCCCTCGATCCACGGACGCGTGGCCTCGTTATCTTCCTGGTTGGTACCGTAATTTCCGATTTGCGGGTTCGTCAGAACGACGATCTGTCCGGAGTAGGAAGGATCGGTGAAAATTTCCTGGTATCCGGTGATGGAAGTATTAAAAACGACTTCGCCGTAGCATTCGCCTTTGGCGCCGTAGCCTTTGCCTCGGAAGACTTTGCCGTCTTCCAGCGCAAGGATAGCCTGCATTCTCGCTCCGAGGAGTGGATTTTATAGATTTTATCAGGGATTCTGAGCATGGCCAAGGAAAGAAGGCCGCGAAGCTGAGGAAATCTGAGGAAAAAAGGGTGCTTTCTAAGCAGGCTACTTCACGCGGCCCAGTTTATCCATAGGCCAATATCCGAAAACTGCTTTACCGTAGATGAAGCCCTGGTTGACGGCGCCAAAATCGCGGCTGTCGTTCGACATCGATCGATGATCGCCTAAGACAAAATAGGAATTCGCAGGGACGGTCACCTCAGGGTAGGACCGAGCGTCGGTATATTCGGAAGGAACATACGCCTCGTCGAGCGCTTGGCCGTTGACATACACCTGTCCCGCATCGATGCGAATGCGATCGCCCGCCATTCCTATGACTCGCTTGATGTAGCTCTTTGAAGGATCACGTGGATAACGGAATACAACGATATCGCCACGCCCGATCGGCTCCAACCGATAAACGAACTTATTGACGAAAATCCGTTCCTGATCTTCCAGTGAAGGCATCATGCTGGTGCCCTCCACCTTCACGGGTTGATAGAGGAAGATGATGATGAACGCGGAAATCGCAAGCGAGATGATCAGGTCGCGCAGCCAGACACCGAGACCAGCGCTAATGCGAAGTGATGGATCAATCAGGGCCGGAGCCTGGGCCGATCCAGAGTGCGGCACGACCGCGCTTTTTGATGTGCTCGCACCAGCGTTCGATCCAGGATTCGAGGAACCTTCCGGCATGCATCTCTATTGTATACAGAAGCGGCTTCAAAACCAGCAGGTTATATGGTTGTCGTTTACAATGAGCGAATTGGGGTGAATTCAATGATCGTTCGCGTAACTCGCAACAAGATCGTGTCCCGCAGCTTAGCGCTGGCTTTTCTCTTTATCGTTACCCTGTCGGTTTCGGCCCAATGGGCCGCACCGCAGGAAGCGGGTGGTGTTCCCGCCTACAACGCCGGACCACCGCCGAAAGCCACGAAGCTGCCGCCGATCTTAACCAAGGCAGATTTGTGGGGCGCGGACGCCCAATACCCGTATCAGACGCATGCCTACGAATTGGCGGCAAAGATTCCCAACGTGCTTCACCAGCAGCCGTGCTACTGCTATTGCGACCGCATGGGGCATAACAGCCTGCATAGTTGCTTTGAAAACACCCATGGTGCGCAGTGCTCAACCTGCTTGAAGGAGCTGTACTATACCTACCAGCAGAACCAGAGAGGTAGGTCTGCGACCGCGATCCGCGCCGGCATCATAAGGGGCGAGTGGAAACAGATTGACCTTGAGCAAGCCGCAACCATGAAATAGTTCCTCATTGCGTCCAACGCAAATTGAAGGTCGAGATGGAATGGCGGTGACTACTCCCAAGACCTAGACCTATAGCCGTTGTTTAGGCGATACTTTACTGCTCAGACTACGGAGCGCGTCGCCTAAGGAGCCCGCCATCACGAAGAACACAGGAAGAGTTTTACACATGGCCCAAAAACCCACCCCCAAGAAGACAGCGGCGGAAGATCCGCGCTACACGCAAGCGTTGCAGAGCTATGAGTCTGGTCTGCGAGCAATGCAGGAGCATAAGTTCGAGAAGGCAAAGCCTTTCTTTCAGAAGGTGCTTACCGGGCCGAGCAAGGAACTGGCGGACCGTGCAACCGTTCATCTCAATATCTGTAACCAACACCTTGAGCGGAATGCGGCGACCCAATTCAAAACGGCGGAAGAGCACTTCGACTATGCCGTCTCGCTCATGAATGTTGGCGACTATGTCACAGCGCGCGAGCATCTCGATAAGTTGCTCAAGCAGAACCCTAAGTCTGACTACGTCACCTACGGACTGGCTGCGCTGGATTGCCTCACGGGGCACGTGGAAGATTCTCTGCGTCGCTTGGACGAGGCCCTTCGATTGAATCCGCAACTGCGCTTCCAGGCACGCAACGATTCGGATTTCCAGAATTTGGCCGAGGATCCACGCTTTACCGAGTTGCTGTATCCCGATCCGGGCGCGGAGCTCGAGCCCTCCACTCAACTCGGCGACGAAGAATCCCTCTAGCGCCCCTCGAGGACAAGCAGGATGGAAACCAAGGCCGCCGACTACTCGACGCAGAACAAGAACGCGCAGATTGGCGGTCTTCGCGTGGTTGCGATCGGTGGCGGGACCGGGCTCTCCACTCTTCTTAAGGGACTCAAGAGATTTGTTCCTTCCTCAATGGAAGCGGGAGCGACAAAGTCTATTTCCCCGTCCATCCGCGATTTGTGTGCAGTGGTCACCGTCAGCGATGACGGAGGGTCGAGTGGGAGACTCCGGAAGGAACTCAATATGTTGCCGCCGGGGGACATCCGCAATTGCATCGTTGCTCTCAGCGAAGATGAAGCCTTACTGTCTAAGCTCTTTCGTCACAGGTTCGAAAAAGGCTCTGGATTAGAGGGTCACAGCTTCGGCAACCTCTTTCTCGCCGCACTGACTTCATTGACCTCAGACTTCTCGGAAGCGGTTCGTCTGTCCTCAGAAATTCTTTTGACGCGCGGTCATATCTATCCCGCGACGACCTCAAATATCGAACTTGAGGCGCTGATGGAGGACGGAACCCGAGTCCGCGGCGAAACCAAGATCACTGCCAGCAAAGGGCGGATTCGTGAACTGTTACTCGTTCCGCCGGATGTCGGTCCGATGCCTCAAACTCTGGAGGCGATTGCGAATGCTGATTTGATCACAATCGGGCCTGGATCGCTATTCACCAGCCTGATCCCAAACCTGCTGGTTCGAGGAATTTCCCAGGCGATTGTTGAATCCCGCGCAACGAAGGTCTACATCTGCAACTTGATGACGCAGGCGAATGAGAGCCTCGGCCTAACTGCTGCGGACCACATTCGAGCTCTCAATCGGCACGCGCAGGGACCTATCTTCGATTATGCATTGATCAACAGAACGCCGGTCTCTGATGAACTCAAGGCCAAATACGCTTTGGAAGGCGCCTGCCAGATTGTCAATGATCTCGAGGATGTGGAAGCCATGGGCGTGATTCCAGTGCTCGGCGATTATCTGGAAGAAGCAGGCGTCGCGCGGCATGACTTCACCCATGCGGCGAAGGATGCTCTCGAACTTGCGATTCACGGCTCACGAGGTAATCGAAGCAAGAGTTCGGCCCACTGCTAGGAACCAATGCCCCCTACACGATCCCTTCTGGTTCTTCTGCTCCTAATCATTCCGAATCTGCTAAGCGCCCAGGTCGGGCCGGAAGCCGGCGGGCACGAAGTCCAGATCTGGGCTGGTGGTGGACACTCCGTCGCGGGCGGACGGGGCGATACCGGCGCCTTCAACGCCGGATTGCGCTACGGATGGGTCTTGACCGGGCCACATCTGCCCGGTTTTCTTCGAGGTCGATTCGAATACGCCGTCGACGCGGTTCCCGTCTTCCTCGTATTTCAACCTGCCAATACAGTCTACGGAGCTGGATTCGACCCGCTCTGCCTCAAGTGGAACTTTGAGCGCCGCGGGCGTTTATCGCCATATCTCGAACTCACCGGCGGGACATTGTTCACGAATCATAGCGTCCCCAGCGGAACAAATACGGTGAACTTTACCGACCAAGCCGCGTTGGGCATGCACATTCTCGGGCCGCACAAAAATATGAGTATCGAACTTCGCTACATGCATATTTCGAATGCGGGATTGGCTACGCCGAATCCCGGAATCAACACGGTGCAGGTGCGGCTGGGAATTGGGAAGTTCTTCGGCAAGAAGTAACCGCGCGGTTAGATTCTGGCAATTCTGATTTCTCCCAGCCTTGCGCGCGAACTCCGGTGCCCGGTATGCTCTTCCGTTATGTCCACGCTCGTCGAATGTGTCCCCAACTTCTCTGAAGGCCGCGACAAAGCCAAGGTTGACGCCATTGTTGACGCGATGAAGATGCCGGGCGTCTACCTGCTCGACCGCGAAATGGATTCCGACCACAACCGCTGCGTTATTACATTGGTTGGAGAACGGGAAGCAATCCAGGAAGCGGCAATCCGCGGCGTGGGCAAGGCCTCCGAGTTGATCGATTTGAACACTCATGCGGGAGCACACCCGCGCATGGGGGCGGGAGATGTGGTGCCGTTTATCCCAATCGACGGCGTAACCATTGAAGACTGCGTGGCCATGGCAAACCACGTTGGCGAGGAGATTTGGAAGAGGTATCAGATTCCCATTTATCTGTATGAGGCTGCCGCACGAATTCCCGAGCGGCAAGGTCTGGAAAACATCCGCCGAGGGCAGTTCGAAGGCATTCGAGCGGAGATCGCAACGAATCCCGCGCGGCGTCCGGATATTGGGGAACCTCGAGTCCATCCCACTGCTGGCGCAACCGTCGTTGGCGCGCGCAAGTTTCTGATTGCGTACAACGTTTTTCTGAATACGACTGACGTTGACATCGCTAAGAAAGTCGCGAAGGCAGTGCGCTTTTCCTCTGGTGGGATGCGCTTCGTAAAAGGGGCAGGATTCCTGGTGCGCGGACTGGCCCAGGTTTCGATGAACTTGACGGATTTCGAGCAGACACCGGTTCACCGCGTTTTTGAAATGGTGAAGCGGGAAGCAGCCCGATACGGGGTGACGCCGATCTCAAGCGAGATCGTTGGCTTGATTCCCAAAAAGGCTCTCGAGGACGCCGCCGAGTGGTTCCTGCAGGTGGAGAATTTTGATTCATCTCTGATTCTTGAGAATCGTCTTGGCGCCGTCATGGGCGGAAAAATGGCGGTTGGCGGCCTTCGGGCAGGCGTTGAGCCCTTCGTCGAGCAACTCGCTGCACCCACGGCCACTCCCGGAGGCGGCAGTGCCTCGGCGGCCGCGGCCGCGATGGCAGCCGGACTGGCAACGATGGTGGCCTCCATGTCCAGGGGCAAGAAGGCGTATCTGCAGTATGAATCCCAATTGAGCACGGCTATCGCTCGACTGGCGCCTCTGCGTGAAGAGTTGAAAGCTGCAGTCGATGCCGACGCTCAATCGTACGATTCCGTTATGAAGGCCTATAAGGCGGCACGTTCCGCGGCAGATGAGAAGTCCGGCGAGGCGTTGATCGAAGCTGCCCTGAAGGAGGCAACTTCTGTTCCTCTCAGCGTGGCCGAAAAAGCGAATGAGATCGCCGGAATCGCGAAGTCGCTTGAGCCGATTACGAACCCGAATATGAAGTCTGACCTGACTACAGCTTCGGCTCTAGCCCATGCAGCCACTACCGGAGCACTGGCGAATGTCGAGATCAATTTGGCATCGTTGAAAGACCAGTCTTTCGTAGACCAGGTTCGCCGACGGACTGTTGCACTCCGAACGTAAGTCACCGGCAAGTCCAAAGCACCGACGTGACGCATCTCCACCGATCCCGACGACGAGTGAGCGGCCACCCTGTTTTCCCTTCACGCGCCTCCGGTTGGTCAACGGTCGCTGCACTTTTGTTCCACCGGCCCGGCCTGCAAGTAAAATAGAATAAAGCGATCTAATTACGATGAGGTCGGATTGCGCATCCAAGCTAGGAGTGCGCAATCTCTACATTTTCTGATTCCGAGGCGTTATGAGACTTTTGAAGATTTTCGGGGTTTCCATCATTTTGGCGAGCTTGGCGTATGCCATGCCGCTCAATTCCTCTACACGTTCCTGCGTCCCAGCCGATTTGTTGCAACTGATCTCGGTCGATTACCGCGCGTTGAAGGATTCGCCCACGGCAATGGCCCTGAAGCAGCAGCTCATGCCCGAAAACATCAAGCAGTTCGAAGCCGCTCTGAAAGGTATCGGGCTGGATCCCGACAAAGATGTGGATACCCTTACGTTCGCGTCCTTCCGTACCGGTAAGCAGGGTGTGAAAACAGTTGGTGTAGCGGCTGGGCCATTCAACATGAAGGCTGTTCTCAAGAAGATGAAGCTGCAGAAATATGTTCCCAAGAAATATGGGAACGCCGAAATCTATCCGATGGACGGCGGCTTCGTCATGAGCTTTCTAGACGATAGCACCCTGCTCTTCGGCGATAGCACCTCAATCCGCACCGCGCTCGACACCCGGGACGGCCAGATTCTGGGTCTCGATTCCAACGGAACCATGGCCGACATGATGTCCGATGTTGACTCTTCCCCGGTTTGGAGCATCCTGGATCAGCAGGGGACGCAGAACGCCCTGCATTCGGCAATGGGAGATGCCTCGAAGATTGCCGATTACGAAACCATCAAGAAGCGTCTGCTTGGATCGCGTTATGCGATGAATTTCAACAGCGGCGTGAATTTCGATATGACCGTGATTACGTCCGACTCAACCACCGCTGCGACCGTTGGCTCACTGCTCAAGGGATACATGCTCTACAAGAAAATGAGCGCCACACCCGCGGAGAAGATAGCGGTCGAAAACACAGCGGTCGATTCCGACGGTCAGAATGTCGCGGTCCACTTCAAAGCGAACGATCAGCAGTTCCAGTCCTTGATGCACTCGGAACTGTTCGCAGCTGTGACCCACTGAGTCTCCATACAAAACCAAAGAGCACCGGAGCAGCATCTCCGGTGCTCTTCTCTTTTGGCATCTGCAAAACCTAGACGCGATGCGCAACACTACTTCTTCGTCGCACCTTGCGCAGCCGCCGCAGGTTTCGCGGAAGCTTTGGGCGGAGCCACCGGGATCATGGCATGCTCATAAGGCGTGCCAGCCCACATCATGTAAGGACTGGACGAGTCGGCGTCTGCTGCAGATGCCAAACCCAGGCTCTTCGCCGCTGGACCAACAATCATCACATGCGGCCCAGTGACCACCCAATGGTTATCCGCAGACTTCGCGGTCGCGTACGGATCCGTATTACTAGCCCCGTCATCGCCCGCCAACATGTACGTAAGCCCCAGCTTTTCGGGTGGAGCCTGATGTTTCATCCAGGCATCGAAAAATGCCATGCTATTGGCATCGGCGCACATTTTATTGCCGCTGACTACCATGCAGGAAAATCCGTTCTTTCCCGCGCGAAGGGTTGCCATCTTTCCGGATTCATCCATCCGAACAACCGCTGCACCCTTAGCTATCGATTTCGGAGCGGCGGATAATGCTTGAGCGATGTACTGACTGTCAGAAGGCTCAGCCTTTTTCTGAGCCACTGCGAAACCAACGAGAACCACGAGCGACAACGACACAGCAAGACCCGAGATAAGCTTGCGCATGTTCTTCTCCTGATTTGTGGTTTTATTCCCCCGGGGTGGTGGAAGCAGCAGAATTTTACAATCTCCAACGACAAGACTTCGGTTTCTGAATTCGGCAACCGGGTTGCTTAGCTAGGATTTCCGCTGGCTGGCGCGTTGCTCCCGGGCCCAGCCTTCCTTCACGACTTGCCTTGACCGTCCGAGTGCCAGCGATTCGTCGGGAACATCCTCGGTAATACACGATGCTGCGCCTACATAAGCGCCATTGCCAACTCGAATCGGAGCCACCAGCGTGCTGTCGCTGCCGATGAAGACAGCATCGCCTATCACAGTCTTATGCTTATTCACACCGTCATAGTTGCACGTAATCGTGCCGGCACCTATGTTGACTCCGGCACCGATTTCCGCATCGCCAAGGTAGGTCAGGTGATTCGCCTTCGATCCCTTCCCTAATTTGATCTTTTTAGTTTCGACAAAGTTCCCCACGTGCGCCGCTTCCCCGATCTCACTGCCCGGCCGCAGATGCGAATATGGACCAATGATCGCACCTGCGCTCACGTAAGCACCCTCCATAATGGAACCCGGGCGAACCGTTACTCCATCACCAATCTCCGAATCACGAATCACGCAATACGACCGTATGCGACAACCGGTCCCAATCTTCGTCTTGCCCTGCAGTTGCACATATGGCTCAACCACCGAATCGGGTGCAATCTCAACGTCGTTGTCGATCACGCACGTTCCCGGATAAAAGACTGTTACTCCATCCGCCATCAGCTGACGGCATTTCGCCATTCTCATTTGCTGATCGATGTCCGCGAGTTCGGCCCGGGTGTTTCCGCCAAGAACCTCGTTCGGCGTCGGCGTTTGCCAGACAACCACTCGCTTGCGGGCTTTGCGGAGAACGGCGGCCATGTCGGTTAGGTAATACTCCCCGTGTGCATTCGCTGTGGAGAGCTCTGCGATGTGTGCATAGAGAGCCTTTACAGCGAAAACGTAGAACCCGGAGTTGATCTCGTGGATTTTTTTCTGGGCAACGGTGGCCGACTTTTCCTCAACAATCTGTTTGACTTCGGAACTGCGTGGGCCGCTGCGCAACACGCGGCCATATCCGTACGGGTTCTCCAAGTTGGCACTAAGTAGGGTCATGCCCGCTTTCTCCCGAACGTGAAAATCTCGCAGTTGACCGATTGTTTCCGAGCTAATCAGCGGCGCGTCGCCTGAGAGCACAATGACGTGCTCGTATCCGGCCAGAGCATCGCGCGCGACCATTAACGCATGGCCGGTTCCCTTCTGCTCAGACTGCAGGACAAAATTCACCCCAGTGTGTCCTATTGTGGTGCGAACGCGGTCGGCCTCGTGCCCGATGATCACGTAAACATCCTTGGCCGGGACAAGGCGCACAGCCGTACGTATTACATGTGCCAAAAGTGGCATCCCCCCAACTTCATGTAATACTTTAGGAAGTTGAGACTTTAGTCTGGTTCCCTTACCTGCTGCCATGATGGCGATCGCTGTGCGGGGAACTTCCGAGGCCATTGATTTCGACGAGGATGGCTGCGACAAGGATGAATTCTTCTTCGATTTCATTTCGAACCCAATATACCTTGGCCTCGCCGCAATGGCTATTTCTGCTAAGCTAACCTGCCGTCAAACTCCCATGCTTCCCGGGACTGCAATGCAAAGACACTTTGGAGAAAATGCATGCCGAAGTACGTCATTGAGAGGGATATTCCGAACGTTGGGAATGTAACTCCTGAGCAGGTCATCGCCATTTCGCAAAAGTCGTGCAGCGTGCTGAACAATCTCGGCCCGAAGATCCAATGGCTGCATAGCTACGTTACGCAGGACAAGATCTATTGCGTCTACATCGCGCCCAATGAGGAGATGGTGAGGGAGCATGCTCGCCAAGGGGGATTTCCGGCAAACAAAGTTTCAGAGGTTAAGCTCGTGATCGATCCGACATCGGCCGAAGCCTAGCCTAGAGTCCCAACCCGCCGTCCACGGCTAGTATTTGGCCGGTGATGAACTGGGGCGCGGTTGCAAAGAACAAGACCGCTTCTGCGATCTCATCCCCTCGCCCGTTGCGCCGCATGGGTGTTTGCTTGGCCATGCGACGCATAAAGGCTGCAGCGGATTTCTCCCCCAGATCGATCATTCCAGGTGCGACCGCGTTTACAGCGATCTCGGGAGCCAATCCTTTTGCCATTACCTTCGTCAGCATGTGCAGGGCTGCTTTCGAAGAGCAGTAGTGAGCGTGTGTGGGCCAAGGCCTGAGCCCACCCAGGGACCCCAGGTTGATGATTTTCGCCTCGATCGGGCCGGTACCTTTGCCACGACTGCGCCGCATCCATTTCAGCGCTTCACGGCTGACGAGGAATGGGCCTCGCGTGTTCGAGGCAAAAATCGCATCCCACTGCTTGACGGTCAGCTTTTCAAACTCGGCAGTTTCGTAGTTTGCCGCGTTGTTGACAAGGATATCTATCCTTCCCAGTTCCCTTCCCGCGTCTTTCATCATGGATCGGACACTACGCTCGTCAGTTACGTCGCAGCGCAGCGCGAAGGCCCTGACTCCATGCCCTGAAAGGTCCACGACCGTCTCCCGCGCCTCCCGGGTTGAATCGAGAAACGTAATGGCCACATCGGCTCCGGCCTCGGCCAAAGCGAGCGCTGTGGCACGTCCTAAACGTTGCGCAGCGCCGGTTACCAAGGCGGTTTTGCCTATCAGGGGCTTGTGCCTTTGATCGTGCATTCAGGGATTTTACTGTGTTCGGCGCTTCCCGAACAGGAATGGTCCAGCCACCCGACCTAACGTTTGTCACTGGAAAAATGCATACCTCCCAAGCTAGAATCCCTCCAACATGAGCGCACTTCGAACCGTCGTCGTGTACTCCCGCAAAGGATGCCACCTCTGTGAAGTTGTCAAAGAAAGCCTTGGCAAACTCTCGCGACGAGGTGGCTTCACCTGGCACGAAATTGACGTCGACACCGACAGTGACCTGCGGCGTCAGTTCAACGACGAAGTCCCAGTGGTATTTATTGACGGCCGAAAAGCCTTCAAATACCGCATGGACGAGCAGGAATTTCTCCGAAAGCTCGTTAGCTAGTTATCTTTCCGGTTGGTTTAAGACGGTGTGTATCGACCGACACACCCGTGTCGTCATTGACACGCTGACCGCAGCAATTTCTTCGTAAATCTAGTCCATTCAACGTCAGTATTCCGGCCTTCTCCCTGCAAGTGAATCCGTGGGAATTGCTAACACAGGGGAGGAACACTTGCTGCGCCAACTTCTTGCACTCGCGTTCATCTTTGCTTGCACAACTATTGCCTGGGTCATCCTTGGCACCACGATTACTTCACGCACCTACGGAGCCAACCAGCAATTGCAGAGCCATGTCGCATCGACTTGGGGTGCGCCTCAACAGGAAACACCGCCGTCCGCGATGTTTACCGTGAAAGAAACAAAGAACTCCACAAGTCGGGAAGACGGCCGAGTTGTCGTGCACGAGGAGCAGGTTGAACGCCAAGTTCCACTCGCGCTTCAGTCGAGCCGGATTCACGTGAACATTCATCTCGATCCGCGGCAGAAAGGCCTGCTTTGGTACAGCACCTATGCCGTCGATTTCACTGGACTACGTTTTTCACAACGACACCACAGAACCTCGGGATGTCGCCTTCCGCTTGAAATTCCCAGCGGACAAGGCGATCTACGATGCACTGCAGATGACGATCAATGATCAAGCCGTGTCAACTTACACGGACTCGGACGGCACAGTTGGGCGCTCCACTGTACCGGCTCAATCAGATGTGAAGCTTCATGTTGCCTATCGTTCACAGGGTCTGGATTCTTGGCGCTATCAACTCGGTGAAGGCATAGCGCAGGCTCGCGATTTTCAACTTGTGATGCAGACGAACTTTCGCAACATCGACTTCGCAGACGACACACTGTCTCCCACATCCAAGCTTCTTGTGCCCGGAGGCTGGCAACTGACCTGGCAGTACTCCAATCTCGTCTCTGGATTTCAAATCGGCATGACGATGCCGGAAAAACTTCAGCCCGGTCCTCTGGCTGGCGAGATCAGCTACGCAGCTCCAGTCTCGCTCTTTTTCTTCTTCTTCCTGATTTTCATCATCACCACATTGCGGAATATCGATCTCCATCCGATGAACTACTTCTTTCTGGCGACTGCATTCTTCGCCTTTCATCTGCTTCTCGCGTATCTGGTCGATCACATTTCTATTCACGCGGCGATGGCCATCTCTTCGATCGTCTCTGTCGTGCTGGTCGTGAGCTACCTGCGACTTGTTGTAGGAATGCGTTTTGCTGCTCTGGAGGCTGGAACCGCTCAACTCATATACCTGGTTCTGTTCTCCTATGCCTTCTTCTGGGAGGGTTTCACCGGACTGTCGATTACGGTGATCGCGATCATTACTCTGTTCGTGGTGATGCAGTCCACCGGCAGAATCCGTTGGGCAGAGCGTTTTGCTGCCCGTGGCAGAACACCGTTGCCGAGCCCGCAGTAAATTCCGAGCGGGGCGGCAGAGCCTCTACCGCCCCTTTTCGTTCTCACCTTCGGCGTTTTTCCGCTACAATCGCCTGCGGAATGCTTCGTTCGCAACTCTACGCGGATCCCCATAACCTCTTTCTCTACGATCTGATCCTCGACTCTTGCCGGCGCAACCCTGGCAAACTGGCTCTGGTAGACGGTTCTTGCGGCCGTCGCCTGACATACGCGGAATATGGCGAACTAGTTGAGCGAGTGGCGCATGGCTTGATCGCGGCTGGCGTAAAGCCCGGTGACATGGTCGGAATTTTTCTGCCGAACTCCTGGGAGTTCTGCGTCGCATTCCACGCTTCCCAATTGGTTGGAGCCGTTCCCACTCTACTCAACCCAACGTATCGCGATCGCGAGGTGAGATATCAACTTGGGAACTCGGGCGCAACGATCCTCATCACAGACGGCGCAAATCTCGAAGGCATTCAACTCTGCGAATTGCCGAACCTGCGCCGCGTGTATACCACGCGCCAATCCGCAATCGGTGCTGAACCCTTTGCGAGTCTGCTGCAACCTGTTTCGAATAGTCTCCCGAAGCCAGCTGAGTCCCCAGAGCAAGCGTTGGCAACGCTTCCCTACTCCAGCGGAACGACCGGCATGCCAAAAGGGGTCATGCTTTCGCACTACAACCTGGTGGCCAACATCTACCAGTTGCTCGGCCCTAATGCGGCAAGACTTAGCTTTGAGGACACGATCCTGTGCAGTTTGCCGCTCTATCACATCTACGGATTGAACGTGATTCTCAATCCTGCCCTGATTTTGGGCGCGACTCTTGTGCTGGTTCCTCGGTTCAACGTCCAACAACTTGTGAATCTGCTGGTAGAAGAACGTGTGACCATGATGCCTCTGGTTCCACCGGCCATAAACGCGCTTTGCCAGTCGGCAGAGGCTGGACAGTTCCCGCGTGAGCACTGCGTTCGCTGGGTAAAATCGGGGGCGGCGCCTCTCGCGCCAGAGCTCCCGCGCAAGCTCACGGCTCTTACCGGAATTCTGGTTTGCCAGGGCTACGGAATGACTGAAGCTTCTCCCGTCACGCATTGCGGTTATCTTGACTCGGCGCTCTATCGACCTGATTCGATCGGCCATCCTCTTGCCCTCACGGACTGTCGGGTCCTTGCGAATAGCGGCATCGATCCGAATGAAACTCCGGAACACCTCACCGAGGCACCTTCGGGACTTCCCGGAGAGCTCGTCATGCGCGGACCGCAGTTCATGCTGGGTTATTGGAAGGAACCGAACGCGACCGCTGCCGTATTGCGCGATGGCTGGTACTGGTCCGGTGACATTGTCACTCGGGACCGAGAAGGCTTCTACCGTGTCGTCGACCGCCGCAAAGAGATGATCAAGTACAAGGGATTCGCGGTAGCGCCGGCCGAAGTGGAAGCGGTTCTTTTGGAACACCCGGCGGTGAAGGAATGCGGCGTCGTCGGCCGTCCCAACACCGACGCAGGAGAGATTCCCGTCGCATTTGTCGCGTTGCGTAACGGATTCGTTGACACCCAGAAGCTTCAAGAAGAACTTTGCGCGTTTGTTGCAGACCGCCTTACGCACTTTAAACAACCGAGAGAAGTGCACTTCGTCGATGTGGTCCCCAAAACGGCATCTGGCAAGGTCTTGCGGCGCGAACTCAGGAAGACTCTCCAGTAACGTTACGCAAGCTGCCTAATTCAGTGTGACGCACATTTCCGGTACCTCCTCTGATTGTCGGAACTTTGCCCGGCCCTGCTTCGTATCTCCTACCAGAACGAAAGATATCGCCAAGCGCGACGGGAAGGAGAATCACAATGGAAGGACTCACTGGCCTAGCAGCAGTCGTAATGTTTCTCGCGATTCCAATCGCGGCAATTGCACTGTACACGTTTTACCGGGTGCGGAAGTTGCGCACCGACGAACGGCTGGCAGCGATGCAGCGCGGGGTCAGTATCCCCATGGAAGCCGAACTTTCAGAATCCGCACGGTCGCGGCGCTACGGTATTCTTTTGACCGCAGGCGCAGTCGGCTATATGACCGCGTTTACGATCGTCGCTCGCGTCGAACCTGATGCGTTGATGGCCGCGGCATTCGGAGCGATTCCCTTCACACTCGGCCTGGGATATTTCCTGGATTCCGCCTTAATCCGGCGCGACGCCCACGTTTCGTAGTTCGCAAAAATGAACTAGCCGGTGACCGAACCGAACGCGCCCCATCCCGGATTCGAGAAACTGCGATTCGGGATGGGCGTTTTTCTTGCCTGGAGAACGAGGACTACTCGCCCGTGAGGAATTTGTATTGTCTGTCGTTCAGGGGTACTACGCTGAGTCTTCCCTGCCGAACAAGTGGTGATTCCGAGAAGACGTCACTGGCTTTGACATCGGCCAGGCTTTTGGGTGCGGGAATTGTCTTTCCCACTTTAATCTTGACTTGGGGGTTCTTAGCATCTGAATCGTCAACTGAAATGACACTCGCTGTACCGACGGCTTTCTTCTCGTCACCGGTGTGATAAATGACTAACCGCTCACCGGATTTCATTCCGCGCAAATACTTCAACGCCGCGGGATTCGAGACTCCATCCCACACAGTCGTTTTCTCTTTCTCCAGGTCAGCGAATGAATACGTGGACGGCTCAGTCTTCAAAAGGTAGTCCATAGCTTCCCCACTTAAAGCGTTTAGATGGATATTGCGATGTTAGTTCGGTTTCTGCTGATCTGCGGGTGGTGAATCCGGTTTAGTGGTTGAATCCTTTGGGCGATCCTCGTAGATCGAGAATTGTCCCTGCGGGCGCTTCAACTTGATGGTGATCTCGGTCTTCGGCTTCGAAACGTCGAAGTCTTCTCCGTAGGTTTGGAATCCATGGGCCAGCACTTGCACGCGAAGAGGCCCGTATGGGATGCCGTCGAGATTAGCCTTGCCTTCGGGATCCGTCTTCAGTTCCAACCCGCCGCGCTCCTGCCTGCCCTTGTCATTCACGGGATGCAAGATTACGGCTGCATTGCGCACTGGCTTTCCGTTGTCGTCTTTGACGACGGAGAAATACAACCATGAGGTCGGCTCGTTGTCTTTGTCTTTCTGAGCCAAACCAATGCTCCCGCAGAGTAACAACGTCCCCATCGCCCAAGCAAAGATAACTTTCCGCATGGATGTCATTGTATGCACCCGGAACGCCCGGTGTCACCTGCTCTGGTTGCTCCTCCGCACGCTCGCTTCCGTAACTCTTTTACAATGCGGCAGTGAAGACTTGGGACGTAATCGTCATTGGCGGCGGCATCATCGGGGTTTCGCTCGCGATCGCTTTGCGGAAGCGCGGTGCAACAGTCTTAGTAGTTGAGCGAGGAGAGCCTGGCCACGAAGCTTCTCACGCGGCTGGGGGAATGTTGGTCGATTGTCCACTCGAAACTCCGCCGGCGCTGCAGGATTTGGCTAGCGCCAGTGCGCGGATGTATCCCGAATTCGTGCATGAACTCGAAGTCGAGTCCGGGGTGAAAGCCGATCTCCGGGATTTCGGCACAATCCTCTTTCCCTCGCCAGAACACACTGAGCGGGATCTTGAATTCGTCTCCAGCCATGCTCTTCGGCATCCGGTTGGCGAGATAGAACCGGCGCTACGCCAACTTGATGGCCCTGTTATCTACCTGAAGGAACGCAGCGTCGATCCGCAGGGCCTCACGGCAGCGGCGATCAAGGCGGCAAAGAACCGGGGTATCGATTTCTCATCAGGGGACGCTGTCGATAGCGTGCACCAATCGCATAACAGGGTCGCTGGCGTGAAAACCGTTAAGACCTCGTTCTCGGGGCGTAAGGTAGTCAACTGTGCCGGTGCGTGGGCTGGAATGATTGCACCGATCGCTTTGCCGACTCGCCCGGTGAAGGGACAGATGCTTTGTCTCGCGTTGCCCTCACGGAACTTGTTGCGACACGTGGTGCGGTCTCCGAAGGTGTATCTGATTCCACGAAGCAATGGACGGCTCCTCGTCGGCGCAACGGTCGAAGAAGCTGGCTTTGACAAGCGGACGATTCCCTCGACCATCCAGCGCCAGCATCAGGCTGCCCTCGAGTTGATTCCTCAGTTGCGAGACGCGAAGATTCTCGGAGACTGGGCAGGCCTGCGTCCGGGAACACCGGATGGCTTGCCGATTCTCGGTGAAACCGAGATTCACGGCTACTACGTGGCTACTGGGCACTTTCGCGACGGCATTTTGCTCGCGCCCATTACCGCGCAACTCATGGCGCAAATCATCAACGGCGAAAAGGCCGCATATGAGCTATCGAGCTTTTCACCCCGACGCTTCCTTTAAACCGTTTCATCCTGATTCTCCGGAGGAGCCTGAAAGGCGCCGAGGGACCGTAAGGAGGCCGGAAGCGCGACGCGGTGGAGGGGAGTATGTCTTGCTTTCCGCAGCGTGGCGTCCTTGTCGACAGCATCGATGCATTCGGTTTACCTACGGTCCCTCGTCCGGCTTTCGCCGGACTCAGGATGACAACTCCAAGAACCACCGTGGAACTTCTGTTGGGTGTTATACGTTCCTCTACTGCGCTGTTCAGCTAGAAGCTAGGAGCATTCTTGCAACTTTCGATTGAAAACGTCAGCAAGCGGTATGGCGCCGGAAACTGGGCCCTGCGCGGCTTCTCACTGCAACTTGGACCCGGAGTGCTCGGCTTGCTCGGGCCGAACGGTGCCGGCAAGACGACATTGATGAGCATTCTTGCGACGATTACCAGAGCCACCGAAGGCCGCGTGTCGTGGAACGGCGCAGATCTGGCTTCGAATCCCGATGCTCTGCGCGCAACCCTCGGTTATCTCCCGCAGGACTTCGGCGTCTATCCGAATCTTAATGCAGTCGAGTTTCTCGAGTATCTGGCGGCGGTGAAAGGTTTGGATGCTGGTGCCTCGAAGCGACGCATTGATGAACTTCTGAACCTGGTGAATCTGGCGGACGTCCGCAAACGTCCCCTGGGCAGCTACTCCGGAGGGATGAAGCAGCGCATCGGGATTGCGCAAGCGCTGCTCAATGATCCGCAATTGCTCATCGTGGACGAGCCTACCGCCGGCCTTGATCCCGAGGAGCGGGTGCGCTTCCGCAATCTGCTCTCTGAGCTATCGGGTGAGCGCATCATTATTCTCTCGACTCACATCGTTTCTGACGTCGAAGCTACGGCAACGGACATCGCACTCATCTCCCAGGGAACTCTGGTCGCACATGCCTCACCCGAGAGTTTGATGCAAAGAGTGGAGGGGAAAGTCTGGGAATGGGTTCTACCCAGCGCGGAATTAAATGCAGCGCGGCAGCGATATCTGATCAGCAACACCGCACGGCGCAGCGATGGGGTTCATGCGCGGGTGCTGGGCGATGCGCCTCCCAATGGCGCTCAGCGCATTACTCCCAATCTCGAAGACGCTTATCTCTATTGCCTTTCGCAGTATCGCGCTGGAGCGACGGCATGAATGCGCGCCGAGTGCTGTACCAGATGGTGCGGGCGGATTTTCTGGAACGTGTTCGCCGCTACAGCTTTCTGGTGACGCTGGCAGCGTCGCTCTATCTCGCCTACGGAGTGGCTGCTGAGAAGGTCTGGATTGTCGTGGGCAACGGTTACCGCGGCGTCTACAACTCGGCTTGGATCGGCGCACTCATGAGCATCTGCTGCTCCACATTTCTGTCGTTGGCTGGCTTCTACATCGTCAAGAATGCGGTGCAACGAGACACAGACACTCGCGTGGGACAGATCCTGGCCGCGACACCGATGCGCAAGGGTTTCTACACACTTGCAAAGACGTTGAGCAACTTCACCGTGCTTGCCTGCATGGTGTTGATCCTCATGCTTGCGGCTGTGGCCATGCAATTCATGCTAGGCGAGGCGCACTCGTTTTCGTTGTGGCAGCTGTGGTCTCCTTTCGTCTTTCTCGCATTACCCACCATGCTGCTTACTGCTGCAGTCGCGGTGCTGTTCGAAACGATTCCGGGGCTGCGCGGCGGCATTGGCAATGTCGTCTATTTCTTCTTGTGGACGGCCGGAATTGCGTTGGGTGCGACCGGACTTGACGATCCGACGGGCCTGCAGCTTCTCTACCGCAGCACACGAGGCGTGTTACGTACGATCGATCCGAGCAATTCGCAGGAGTTCCATTTCAGCCTTACGATTGGTGGCGAACACGCAGTGCGGACATTCCCATGGAATGGGATCGATTGGTCGATACAAGTCTTATCGATGCGGCTGCTTTGGATCGCGGTCGCCGTGGGACTTGCCTTGGTGGCGGCGTTATTCTTCGATCGCTTTGATCCCGCGCGATCTTGGAGAAGGCGCCGCTCCGCGGCTCAGGCGAAATCGGAACCCTCCACGGACCAGGGGCAATCCAGTGTTTCGTCCGCCATCTCCGCCAACATCGCGCATCTCACTCCGTTGAATCGTACTGCGACGCATTCACGCTTCCTTCAGTTGGTAATTTCAGAGTTGCGGCTGATGCTCAAGGGAAAGCGTTGGTGGTGGTACACGGCCGCGGGCGGAATGCTCATTGGACAGATCGTCTCGCCAGATCCTCAGCTACGAAGCGGGTTCCTCATTGCTGCCTGGATATGGCCTGTGCTGCTTTGGTCGCAGATGGGATGTCGCGAGGCCCGCAACGGGACTGGCTCGCTGCTCTTTTCATCCCAGCGCAGCCTCTCGCGGCAATTCCCCGCTCTGTGGACTGCCGGCGTTCTCGTGGCTCTGCTCACGGGAGCGGGCGTTGGGATCCGACTCGTGCTCAGTGCGGATTGGCACAGCCTGGCTGCGTGGATTGCGGGAGTGCTCTTTATCCCGAGTCTGGCTCTTTCCCTGGGCGTGTGGAGCCGAGGACCGCGTGCGTTTGAGGCGATCTATACGATCTGGTGGTACATCGGGCCTGCGCACGAAATCTCCGGGCTTGATTTCATGGGCACGACCCCGGCTTCTAGCACTCCGGGACTTTACGCAGGAGCAGCAGCGATGCTATTGGCGGTCGCGTTATTCAGGCGCAGGCAAAATCTGGGATATGCCTAAGCCGATGTCCGAAAAGTGCCAAGCGACAGACTCCTGAATCGGCAAGGGTGCTGGCTTCGCGCTATACTGATTCGTTTCCGCGGTCCTGATCCGCTATCTTGCGATGCCTGCCTTGCTTCAACTCGCACAACTGAGAAAGGAATCTTATGGCCTCTCCCGCAGTGGATTTTGCGCGCAGTAATCAGCAGCGTTTCCTGAACGAACTCAAAGATCTTCTCCGCATTCCCAGCGTCAGCACTCTCGAACAACACAAACCTGACATTCAGAAAGCCGCCAATTACGTAGCGAATGAGTTGCGACGCATTGGTATGGAGAATGTCGAGGTCATCGCGACCAAAGGACATCCGCTGATTTACGCCGACTGGCTGCATGCAGCAGGCAAGCCGACAGTGCTCATGTATGCGCACTACGACGTGCAACCCGCGGAGCCGCTGGATGAGTGGCACAGTCCTCCGTTCGAGCCAACGGAGCGCAACAACAATGTCTACGCGCGCGGCGCCGTCGATGATAAGGGTCAGCTGTGGATGGAAGTGAAGGCTCTTGAAGCACTCATGCAGACTGGCGGAGGCAAGCTGCCGATCAATGTGAAGGTGATCTTCGAGGGAGAGGAGGAAGTCGGCGGAGAATCGATTGCCGAATATATCCGCAAGCAGAAAGCGAAGCTGAAGGCCGATTTTGCGCTGGTCTGCGACACAGAACTGTTTGCGCCCGATCTTCCGACCTTATGTGTGGGCTTGCGCGGCTTGGTCTATACCGAGATCGAAGCCTACGGGGCGAAGACCGATTTGCACTCCGGAATGTACGGAGGCGCGGCGCCGAATCCGTTCTTCGCGCTCATCGAGATGATTAGCAAGATGAAGGACTCGAAGGGCAAGGTGCTGATTCCGGGCTTCTACAAGGGCGTGAAGGCTCCGACGGCAGCCGAGTTGAAGGCGTGGAAGCGTCTGCCATTCAACGAGGAGCACTACCGCAAGACCGAAGTTGGGTCGAAGGTTTTGACGGGCGAGCCTGGATATTCCGTTCTCTATCGCACCTGGGCGCGACCAACGCTGGAAGTACATGGAATGCCCGGAGGCTTCGTTGCGGATGGTGCGAAAACTGTGATTCCTGCGAAAGCGAAGGCCAAGGTCTCGATGCGACTAGTGCCGAATCAGGATCCGGATGACATCCTGAAAAAGTACTTGGGGTTCGTAAAGAAACTCACGCCGAAAGGAATTGAGACCAAGGTTAAGGTGTGGAGCAAAGGTCCAGCTTGCGTCGTGAGCACGGACAACAAGTACATCGAGGCCGCGACGCAGGCTTTGCATGACACGTTCAAGAAGGATACGGTTTTTATCCGCAGCGGCGGATCGATTCCAATCGTCACGGACTTTCAGGATGTGCTGAAGATTCCAAGTGTGATGATGGGCTTCGGGCTTCCCGACGACAACCTGCATGCGCCGAATGAGAAGTTCCACATTCCGAATTTCTATCGTGGCATTGAGACGATTTGCAGGTTTTTCGAGAAGCTGGGATAGTCGCTAGTTGCGAGTCCCGAGCTGTAAGCAAGGGCGCAATTTGCAATTAGCACTTAGCAATTGGCGGTTTGAAGTATTTGAAGTGAGGGTTTTTGGGAGCGCCCATGTCGGGCGCTCTTTTTCGCTCATTTTTCTCGCTTCGCATTTCCAAATTTGGGAAGTATGGCTCGTTTGCGGTTGTACCCCTCCCCCTGCGAATCTTTGGAATCAACGATTTAGAGGAAAATCGCAAAATAATCTATGAGCTGCAATCACTTACGGGCAAAATCTTGAGCCGCAAGTAGTTAAGGTCCACTTCCTGACTATCGCAGTTACCCAGAGTATTGCGAACCGGAAATTCTCAGTCAAGGTCAGATGAACATGTTCCGCTTGTGGAAAATGTCGCGCCCGCTCTTTTCCTTCCATCTCTGCGCTTTTTCAATTCGGAAAGGTCATTCATTTCTTGCAATCTGAGTACCCAAAAGGCGCTTGACACGGTCCGGATTTGGGTGTCTGCTTAGCAACCAATAAGAAGGAATTCGTAATCAGACGCAAATCAACTCCGTAACAATCCGGAAGTATCGGCCCCCAACAAGTCCCGTCCACGAGGAGGACATATGAAAATCAGCCGTTCATCGCGCAGTCTGAAATTGGGCCTCGGGAAACCGGTTTGTGCAATTCGCTTCATCATTCTTGCTGCGCTGCTCGTCGGGTTGTCGATTCATCTTGCTGGACAGGTGAGCGTCGGCATCTCTCCTAGCGCGGTCATGCTGGGGACCATGGCGACCCAGCCGTTTACTGCAACCGTGACGGGTTCGGCCAATACCGCGGTGACCTGGCAGGTCAATGGAGTTATCGGCGGTAGTTCAACGAATGGTGTTGTCTCAACCACCGTTTTGGGTACCGCGAATGAGGCGATCTACCTGGCGCCGTCGGGCGTGCCAAGCCCGGCATCGGTTTCCGTTACCGCGATCTCGCAGGCAGACACTACGAAATCGGCGACGGCAACGGTCACGATTCAACTGCCGTCGCGTTCTGGAACCATTTACTACGTTTCAACTTTGGGCAACGACAACAATGCCGGAACGCTGACGGCGCCGTGGCGCACGATCCAAAAGGCGGCAAATACGGTGAAAGCCGGAGACAGCGTGCAGGTGCGCGGAGGGACTTACAACGAGATCGTCACGATGAAAACTTCCGGCAATGCCAGCGCCGGATACATCACGTTTCAGAACTATCCGGGCGAGAGCCCGATCGTCGACGGAACTGGACTCGCCGTTGGCGGGCAGACCGGACTGTTCAGCCTGGAAGGGACGTTTAATTACATCGTCATTCAGGGCTTTGAGATCCGGAACTACTCCAGTTCGGCGAGAGGTAAAGTTCCTGTAGGCATCGATTTTGAAGGAGCCGGCGGCAACATCGAGATTCTGAATAATCACATCCACAACATTGCTCAGACTCTGAGCAGTTGCAATGCTGCCAATGCCCTGGCGATCGCGCTCTACGGCGCACAAGCGCCAGCCTCGATCAACAACGTCACGCTCTATGGCAATGAGATTGACCACAATACGACGGGGTGCAGTGAGAACGTTTCTTTCGATGGCAATGTGCAGTATTTCGTCGAGGCCAATAATCTCGTGCATGACGGCGACAATATCGGGCTGGACAACATCGGTTTCGAAGGCGTTTCGCCGAACGCGAGCTACGATCAGGCGCGGGACGGATGGGTCTTCCAGAACACCATCTACAACATCTCTTCGACGACGAATCCTGTGTACCACAACCAGGTTGGAGCAGATGGATATTACTGCGATGGCTGCACCCGGGTCATCGTTGAGCGCAATCTGATTCACGACTCCGATTTGAGCGAGATGGCGAGCGAGCACTCGGGGCATACGTCAAGCTACGTGATCTTCCGCAATAACATCATCTACAACTCTCTCTATGTGGGATTGTCGATCGGCGGATATTCGAAGAGCGTTGGGGGAAGCGATCACATTGTGATCGTCAACAACTCACTGTGGAACGATGGCACGCACGGCAGCAGTGGGTTGGGAGAGTTCCAGATCCAGTACCACGCCACCAACAATACGATTGCAAACAACATCTTCGACGACTACACACTCGCGTCGAAGTATCTCTTGTATGACTTCACGACCAGCGTGCCGAATCCAGCGACGCTGGATTACAACGTCTACTACGACACGGCTGGCGCCGCGGGTGCGTTGTTCGATTGGCAATCCAAGTCGCTGACGGGCTTCTCGGCTTACCGCACGGCATCGGCGCAAGACGCGCACTCTCAATTCGCGGACCCGCTGTATGTCAATGTGACCACTCCTCCGTACAATTTCGATCTTTCGTCAGGGTCGCCGGCGATCAACGCGGGGGCGAATCTCGGAGTTAATGTCGTTGGAGTGCTTGATTATGCGGGGAATCCACGGGTGGGCAGTGGCGGGCTGATTAATGCCGGGGCCTATGAGCAGTAAGTCGACCGACTGAGTCGAGTAATACCGGTCTTCGGAATCGTCATTACTACGCCACCCGGGCGTTCGCGGAATGCCCGGCGCGGTCGCCGGATTCGTGACAACTCCGCGGATGGGATTTGACCGTTGTCGTTCATCTGTTATCGGTTATGTAACTGGGTTGACCACCCGCACAGAACAGACGATAATCCCGATGGGTTTTAGACTAACCTTCCCCACTTAGCCGCGATTCTGCGGCGTTAGACACCTTTTGGCACGGCGTTCAAAATCACGCCATCGGTGTGTTGACCGTTTGCGCGAGATTCGAACTTGGAACCGCTAGCAGGATGTCACCAACACCCACAGAATCCGATCAATTCAACGGGAGAGAGCATTGAGGACTGTAGAGATGGTGCTTGCCACACTTCGTAACTACAGGAATTTCTGCGGTGTCGCTGTTTGTTGCGTCGTGATAGCGATAACTTCGCAGGCGCAGACATTGACCACCTTAGCAACTTTCAATGGGACGAATGGCGCCAATCCCTTGGGACTCACTCAGGGCTTTGACGGAAACTTTTACGGTACGACTCTAGATGGCGGCACCCAAAATGTGGGTACGGCCTTCAAGATAACGCCGGCCGGGCTCCTGACAACACTCCACAGCTTCTGTTCGGACGCCAATTGCCTCGACGGTAGCTACTCCGAAGGTCGATTGACTCAGGCCAGCAATGGGAATATCTACGGGCCTGCCGATCTCGGTGGGACAGGCAACTCGGGCGTGATCTACAGAATCACCAGCGCAGGCAATTATGGCGTCCTTTACAACTTTACTCACAACCGAACTGCGCTGATGGCTTGATTCCGGTCTCAGTGGTGCAAAGTAGGAACGGGAACCTTTATGGGACAACCTATGGCTATCGGACCAATTCTACTGATCTGGGCACTGTGTTCGAGCTGACTCTGGGTGGCACGCTCACCACATTGCATACCTTCAATGGCCTGGACGGCGCAAATCCCCAAGGCGCGCTCCTTCAAGCCTCCAACGGGAATTTTTACGGGACAACCAGTCAGGGCGGATCAACTACACCTTGTGGGCCTGGGGGCCTCCCCGGCTGTGGCACGATCTTTGAAATCACTCCGCCGGGCAGACTGACCACTCTGCACATCTTCAATGGAACTGATGGTGACTTTCTCGGATATGGGGAAGCATTGGTGGAGGGCAGCGACGGAAACTTGTACGGAACAGCCATGTACGGGGGCAGCAGCATCCAATGCTTCTACGGATGCGGGACGATCTTCAAAATAAGTGCAACGGGCAAGTTTATGACGCTCTATAACTTCTGCTCCCAAGCAAGCTGCACCGATGGAGCTAATCCTGTCGAATCTCTAGTGCAGGGTACAGATGGCAATATCTACGGAACCACGGTGGGTGGAGGAAACTCCGCCGGTGGCGGGACGATCTTCAAAATCACGCCGCAGGGTGTGCTGACCACCCTTTACAACTTTTGCTCACAGCCAAACTGTGCGGATGGTGCTGGTCCTGAAGCAGCATTGATCCAAGACACCGACGGAAATTTCTACGGAACCACAGAGTGGCGCGGAACCAACAACTCGGGCACTGTCTTTCGCTTTTCGATGGGCCTCGCTCCCTTCGTGAAGTTGGTACAGGACGCCGGCAAGGTGGGGCAGAACATGGGCATCTATGGACAGGGTCTCACTGGGACCACCGGCGTCTCTCTGAACGGTACTCCCGCCAGCTTCAAAGTCCTATCCGACACCGTTATTCGAGCGATCGTTCCGGCCGAGGCTACAACCGGGCCAGTGACGGTGGAAACGCCCAGTGGAACGCTCAAGAGCAACGTGGCGTTCCGGATGATACCGTAAGTCAGAAGCGTGAATTCTGCTGTGTTGGGATGCCTATTTGGCGGCACGAGGAAAAGCTAATCTGAAGGCCGCCAGTTACTTGAGATGCTTGAAGTTTGAACGTATGTCGTAGACAAGCCGCATGCATTGGTTTGCTGCCGCTCTAGCGGCCTCGGATAGATCGTGATACTTCTTGGGGTCTACGTTACTGGATGCGAATCCTTGGACGTAGTCAAACACCCGATGTTGAGCTTCATGCATTCTCCTTTCGGCGGCGTTTAATTGCTCAAGTCTTGCCATGAAAACTCACGCTACTCTTCCCGCGTTTCTTCGTTGATAAGATCATGCGCGCAGCCGAATCGAATTTGAGTCATCGAGACAACTTTAGCGCCGGATTTCCCCGCAGGGTTTGATTTGGGCGAAAAGAGACCTGGAAAGCTCTTACGACCTACTCCGTTGCTTTGCCAACGAGTACAGATAACAAGAGCGCCAGACCTGCTGCAATGCAAACGACGGGGACCATGCTGATACGTACGCCGAGCAACTCCCAGACTCCGCCCAGGACGAATAGCACGCCACAGACAGCCCCGAATGTTTCAAATCTCAAGGCCATGTACTTTCTTGTGGCTTGCTTACCCAGGATGATGATCCCAACCCCCAGGAGGCCAATTCCCCAGCTGAGGTTTGACAGCAATGCAATGCCTATCCAGATGAAAAAGAAACTCCATGCCAAAACATCCAGCTTGTGTGCAATGGAGTATCCGCCTTAGCTGCTGATGACAGGATGAGTCGCCATGATTCGTCCCTCAGGCAAGACTCCGTGCTTGCCCTCGCCGGTCGCTCGTTCTTACGGTTTCTTGCGCGATCTTGCAGGTGCAAAGATTCGCTAGAGTTGGTGAGATTCTTGGCTCGGAGTTCGCCAAGGCTCTCAACTCGTGAAAAAACTCTTCGAGGAGGCGAGAGAATAAACCAAGCTCATTTTCTTCCGAGAGTCGGTCATTATCAGTGACAACGGTCACAATGGTGGAAATCCCCCGATGCGACAGTTAAGCGGTACTCGTGAAGAGCGATCCCCGGTGTACACTGGCTCTCCAACCTGAAAGAGATCATCAGTAATCGCGTGAGGAGAGGCTCATGGGCGACGATGTGGGGAAAGAGAACTTTTCGCGGCGCGGGTTCCTTGGGTCTGCGGCACTGGCGGCTGCCGGAATGCTTAAGGCGACAGAGGTGTCGGGCCAGGAACAGAAACCCTATCCCAGCAAGAACGACCGCAGTGCGAGCGCTCCCGGCCCGGGCAATCCGGCGATCGACGAGCAGAATCCCGACTCATTCTTGCCGCCCTCTTCTGATGCTGGCGGCGTGCAGACCTTTAAGTATCCCTTCGGGATTTCGCACAAACGAATGCAGGAAGGTGGGTGGTCGCGGGAAGTCACGGTGCGCGAACTTCCGGTTTCGAAATCGATTGCTGGGGTGGACATGCGGTTGACGGCAGGCGGCGTCCGCGAACTTCATTGGCATACCGCTGCCGAGTGGGCGATCATGCTGTACGGTAGCGCTCGCATTACCGGGCTCGACACTGAGGGCAAGGGGTTCGTCACCGACGTCACGGAAGGCGATCTCTGGTATTTCCCTACGGGCATCCCGCATTCGATTCAAGGTCTGAATCCTGATGGTTGTGAATTCCTGCTGGTCTTCGACGACGGCAATTTCTCGGAGTACGAGACAGTGCTTCTGACTGACTGGATGGCGCATACACCGCACGATGTGCTAGCGGCGAATTTCGGCGTCAGTCCAGAGGCGATGAGGAAAATGGTCCGGCGCGAGAAGTTTATTTTCCAGGCAGCGGTTCCCGGCGCCTTGGCGGAGGATCAGAAGGCGGCCGCAGGTACGCGAGGTCTGTCGCCGCAAGATTTCGCTTTCCGCAAGTCGCAGATGAAGGTGGCAAAGCGCACGGGAGGTGGCGAGGTCACGATCGTCGATTCGAGTGCGTTTAAGGCCGCTACTACGATCGCGGCTGCGATCGTTACCGTTCGCCCGGGAGGAATTCGTGAGCTGCATTGGCATCCCAATGCTGACGAGTGGCAGTACTACATCAGCGGTAAGGGAAGAATGACCGTGTTCGCTACCGGCGGCCGCGCCCGCACCATGGACTTTCAAGCCGGAGATGTTGGCTATATTCAGAAAACCCTTCCGCATTACATCCAGAACACAGGCAGTACAGATTTGAAGTTTCTGGAGATGTTCAAGAGCAGCTTCTATCAGGACCTCGCACTCTCGGAGTGGCTCAGGCATACGCCGCCCGAATTGGTGATGGCCCACCTTGAGATTGATAAGGCGACACTGGACGCCATTCCGAAGGACGAGATCATCGTGATGCCCGAGTAGCGATGCGCCAATTTGCTAAGGGTACTGCGGGACGTGGAATTCAAGACTCGGAGGAGACTTCCAAGAGATCTACGAATGACTGACTGGTTCGCGCGCGCGGTTCTACATGTGAAGAATGTTGAAGCCTCGCTGAGCTTTTACACGAGCCGACTCGGCTTTACGATCCCCTGGCGCTACGACGAGGACGGAAAGACGTTCGTGGCACAGGTCGACCGGCAAGGCTGCTCGCTGATCCTCTCCGAGCAGTGGCCGGAGAAGGTTGGCAAGGGGCTGATGTTCATTTCCCTGAACGTTGAGCCGGACACTCGCGAGGCTGCAACCGCCGCGCTGGACGCGCTGCGCGCAGAACTCGAGGCCAAAGGCGCTCCAGTCAAGGATGGCCGCTGGGGATACCGGCTCCTGGTGGTCGATGATCCCGACGGCAATCAGCTGTTCTTCAACTATCCGAGCGAGAGTGCATCGGACAAGACTGCTTGAGAAGAGTCATTGTCCAGCCGCGCAATGCTCCCGGTGCGACCCCCCTTCCCTAATTCTCACGAATCCACCGGCGATCCCGTTTCGGGTTGATTCGCGATTGCGGATGTCATCGGCGTCGACCTCCGCGCCCACCGCCACCCGCACCAGCGCCGCCGCGATTGCGTGCCACCTGGTTCCCGCCACCAGAGGGGCGTGCGGCGGGCCGATTGCTTCCGGGCCGATTCGCGCCAACATTCCCTCCAGGCCGGTTGCCCCCTGGACGATTCGCTCCAACGTTCCCTCCGGGCCGGTTGCCTCCTGGACGATTCGCTCCAACGTTCCCTCCGGGCTGGTTGCCTCCTGGACGATTCGCTCCAACATTCCCTCCGGGCCGGTTACCTCCTGGACGATTCGCTCCAACATTCCCTCCAGGACGACTGTTCCCAGGACGATTCGCGCCGACATTCCCTCCGGGGGCGTTGCCTCCTGGACGATTCGTACCGACATTGCCTCCGGGACGATTGCCCCCTGGACGATTCGCGCCGACATCTCCCCCAGGTCGATTGCCTCCTGGACGATTCGCTCCGACATTGCCTCCAGGACGATTACCTCCTGGACGATTCGCTCCGACATTTCCCCCGGGCGCGCCAACATTGCCTCCGGGCCGATTACCTCCTGGACGATTGTTAGGCCCATTGGGTCTCCATCCCGCGGGCGGCGGACGACGTCCAGGCCGCTGAGCCCAGTTCGTGGGCGGCCGAGCAGCGTAAATCGGCCGGTTGAACCTCGGCGGCCCTGCACGGAAGTAAGGCCGCGGGCTCCTCCAACGATTGTTCACAACCCAGACATTGTTGTTGACAACCATTCCTCTTCCGCCCCAGCCCCAGCCCCACCCTCCCCAACCCCACGGATGGCTGTTGTTGAGCCACGAACCCAGAGCAATCCCGGCGCCGAAACTCAACACCGATGCTGCTACCACGTCTCCCGTGCTCGGACCGCTGTACCACACCTGATACGGTTGATACTGCGGAACAAACACCACTTGCGGATTGGTTGGCTGGACGACTACAACCTGCACGTTCCCGTCGTGCTGCACCGAAACTGTCTGATACTCGTTGCTGTCGAGTACGCCTCTGGCGTATGCGTCCTGACGCAGCGACTGAATCGCCGACATTACCGACTGCTGGTTCGCCCTGAAAGCATCGCCTAACGCTGCATAGTTGTTGATATTGGCCGCCATCATATCGACCACTGTAGGGAAGTTCACCAGGGAGACGAACGCCGGGTCGAACCCGTGTTGTTGCGCCGCGTCCGTCAATGCCTGTCCGTGCAGGTGTTTATTTTGCTGCAGCCAATCGTGCACATCGAGGATCTGCTGCGGATCCGTTGACGATGCACAGATCTGGGCCACGAGTGCATCGGGAAACAGAGCAAATGGAGCCACCAGTTGCTTCAACTCGTCTCCGGTGGGTATAGCCTGCGCATATGCAAAGTAGGCCGCAGAATGTTTGATGGAGGCGACGGCGGGGCCATGGGAAACCGTCCGGGCGCGAAGTGGACTTGCGATAGCCAGCACGAGGAAAAGCCCAATTGCAGACTTCATTTTCTGCTTCATTGTCCCTCCATCGGCGGAGCGCGCCGGACTTGCCGGGTGGCGTCGGACCTTGATTCTTTGGGAGTTTCTACGATAGCCATGCGAAAGGCCGAAGTATGCTCACAAGAATGACAGTCATTGACTAAGAAATTGGGGGTGCTTCACGAAGGCAAATGCCAAAGAACAAGCACTGAAACTCCTGCAAGTTCGAAGCTCCGGTACAAATTCACCAGCAAGTTTGACGCACCACGGGCGGAATTACTTCATTCCCGATTACATCCGCCCGATTGAACCACGACATCACGCGCCCAAACATAGCGGACATTAGTTCGAGCGAGCGTGCACCCCAAACGTACCGCGTCATTGGGGGCGAGCGTCAGGATGTTTGTGGCGAAGTACTACACGACGGTGGTGGCGATGACATCTACGCTTCGCCAGAAATGCTCTAGAAAAAGATTGGCTCACGCTATTCAGGAAGATTCGTAGTCGGAGAGGATCTCGACATGTACTAGGTGTCTCTCGATCAAGCATAGCGGACTGAGCTTCAAGCTCCGATAAAACCTATCTTCAAGACGACTTGGCAATCTCTATCGTATCTGCCGCTATAATCCGGCAGTGGCTTTGCACCCAACGCCATCACCGGATCAAGTCCTTCGCATTCACTGCGTCAAGGTCTACGTCCGTGATCAGGACCAAAGCTTACGGTTCTACGTCGAGCAACTCGGCTTTCGATTAGTAGCCGATACCGTGCTTCAGTCCGGCGAACGCTGGCTGGCAGTCGCTCCGCCCGATGGTGACACCGTGCTCGCGCTCATCGCTCCTAAGCCCGACTCGAAGCTGGCTCAGCTAGTCGGGCGACCCACCGATATCGTTTTCGTAACTGAGGATGTCCTAGCCCGCTACCGAGAATGGTCGCACCGCGGAGTTAAGTTCTTATCGACGCCCAAACTGAGGCGTGTGAAGTCTGTAAGCGTTGCCTCAATTCCGCCCGTCATAGACGCGCCTGTATGGGGTGGAGTGTTCACCCATTTCAAGGATCTCGACGGCAATTCATTTTCACTAGTGAGCTTCGACGAGGTAACACGTGCGATCGAGGCGCAGAGGCGCGCCGCGGCAGAACGAGACGAAGCGGAGCGCCGTGTTGCGCAAGAGCTGGACATCGCAAAGCAAGTACAAGCTAGACTGTTTCCTCAATATCTGCCTGTTCTGAAGACTCTCGAATATGCCGGGGTCTGTCAGCAGGCTCGTCAAGTGGGAGGAGACTACTACGATTTTCTTGCGACCGGTCGAGAACGACTTTGCCTGGTAATCGGGGATGTCGCGGGTAAGGGAATCGGCGCGGCTCTATTGATGGCCAATCTTCAGGCGCATCTTCGCAGCCAGTGCGCCATGGGATTCGACGAGCCCGCCCAGCTTATGCACAGCATCAATCGGCTGTTCTGCGAAAACACTCCCGAGAACGCTTACGCTACGTTTTTCTTTTCAGAATACAACGATCAGACCGGACGCTTGCGCTATGCCAACTGCGGACACCTGCCGGCGTTGATTGTCCGTGATGGCGGAGAGTTAGAACGTTTGGAATCTACTGCAACGGTACTAGGACGCTTCCCGCGCTGGGAATGTTTAATTGGCGAAACGAGTCTCTTCGAAGGAGACACTCTGGCGCTTTATACAGACGGTGTTACGGAGCCTGGCAGCGCGGAGGGTGAGGAGTTCGGTGAGCAGCGCCTGCTGAATTGTCTGAGGCTCAATCGAGACCTTTCATCCAGCGAAATAGTTTCCGCAGTGATCGACGAAGTGCGTCGCTACACTCCACACGAACAGCACGACGACATCACTCTCATAGTCGCTAAGCGCCGTTTCGACGCGAGGAGCGATCAAATGGGGTTGCCCTACGAACGGTCCACCTGAACTTTACCGATCTCCGCAGACAATAGTGAGAAGCGGCGCAATTGGGAAGTTGCAGTTCTTATCGCGAAAGCGAGGCCGATCTTTCTAAACTGCAAGTGCACTCGCTGGTGAAAAATCCCCGTTGCACTCGTTAATCGCTTGCGCTAGCCTTATCTAGCTCTCGCGGTTCTTCCCACCTCCAATACCTCTCCACGATTAAATTGTGTGGTTGCTGCAATGTCTGTGCAATACAGCGCGGTGTCCGCTATCTCCCCACTACATATAGTGTTATATTGCTTGACGCCGCCTGAATTTCGTCGGTACAGTAGCTTAACTTTGTGCCTGCCCTATCCAGCCCAGGGCGAGAATGACACCGGAGTGGAGGTTCGCCGCATCGAAGTATGCGACGGCGGGAATCCATCTGGTAAACAGGGAGAAATGCTCGTTCGCTCGCGGAGAAATGCGCGAGAATGAGCACCCGGCAGAAGAGTCCGACAAGGCCAATGACCGCCGACTCGCCACTGGTTCGAAGGAGTTCACGTTGCTGAAACTGAAGAGGCTACAGATTCTGGGGTTCAAGTCGTTCTGTGACCGCACGGAGCTCAAGTTCCATGGCGACGGAGTGGCGGCGATCATCGGGCCGAATGGTTGCGGGAAATCAAATATCTCGGACGCGATTTCTTGGGTGCTGGGTGAGCAGTCGGCGAAGACGCTGCGCGGGGCGCGGATGGAAGACGTGATCTTTGCGGGAACCCGCGATCGCAAACCGACTGGCATGGCCGAGGTATCACTCACACTGATCGATCCGGAGGTATATGCGGGTGCGGATGCCAACGCAGCGCCGGAGATCGATATTCAGGACGAGATGCCTGAGCCAGAAGCACATGTAACCGACGATTGGGATGAGGCGGCGATCCGCGCGCACAATGCGTCGGAGACAGAGCAGGCGGTGGAAGACGCGCAGCCAGGAAAAATGGAAGAAGTGGAAGTACCACGGTCGAAGATTAATACGATCGCGATCGCCTTCCCCGATGATGAGCCGATTTTTGCGCTGCCCGCACACACCGTGAGCGCTCCTCCAGCAAACGCCCCAGTGGGGACTGCGGCTCCGCATGTGGTACTGAAGATTCGGCGGCGTAAGTTCAATCAGCAGCAGTTCCGGCATGGAGAGATCGTGGTGACTCGGCGGCTTTTCCGCTCGGGGGATAGTGAGTATTTGCTGAATGGCAAGCTGTGCCGGCTGCGCGACATTCAGGAACTGTTCATGGGAACAGGGCTGGGGCCGGAGTCTTATGCACTGATTGAGCAGGGACGCATCGGGCAGATTCTGAGCAGCCGTCCTACGGATCGGCGGGCGATTCTGGAAGAGGCCGCCGGGATTACGAAGTTCAAGACGAAGAAACGGCTGGCCGAGGCCCGGCTGGAAGATGCGAAGCTGAATCTGAACCGTGTGAACGACATCTTCGAAGAAGTCACGCGGCAGATGAATTCGCTGAAGCGGCAGGCTTCGAAGGCTGAGCGGTATGCGCGGCTGCGCGAAGAGATGCGGGCCAAGCTGCGGGTCGTGCTAGCGAGCAAGTTTGCAGCGCTGGAACAGGAGAGCGCTGAGATTGATACTCAGCTCAATGTCCTGGCCGACGAAATGCGGCATCGGTCGGAAGAAGTTCAACAGCTTGAGGGCGAGCATGACGAGCGGCAGCAGCGTGGCTATTCCATTGAAGCAGAGCTGAGGGAGAATCGAGACCGCATCGCCCAGATTGCGATGGAGATTGACCGGGCACACGCTCGACGACGTCACAATGAGGAGCGGTGCGCCGAGTTGCTGGTGCGTAGCGCATCGGCGGAAGCGGAACTGGCACAGGCACGGCATCGGCTGACTGCTCTAGAAGCTGAACGGGAATCGAATCGGCAGATTCTGGAGTCGGCTGCCGCCGATCTCGCGGCTGCGCAAAGTGATCTTGCCTTGTGCCAGCAAGAGGCTGCAGCAGCAGCGACGGGTCTGGCGGAGATCGAGCGGCAGCAAGAAGAGTCGCGGGTAATGATTTTCGACATCGTTTCCTCGGCATCGCGCCTGCGGAATCAACTGGCGCAGGCGGAGGAGCGGCTGGCAGGAGCAGATCGCGAAGCACGGCGACTGGACGCTGAGATTCAGAACGCGAATACGCAGGTTGAGGCTTTCGGCGGGCAGCGCGGGCAGCTTGCGCTGGAGTTCGAGACGATCACGCAAAAGGCGGCGGCGATCAGCGAAGAAATCAGCCAACTTCGCCGCTTGATCGAAGCGAAGAAAGCCGAAGAAGTGCAGCGCAAGGCGAACCTGGATGTGCTTCGGGCGGAATATGCGACGGCTCTGGGCAAGAAAGGATCGCTTGAGGCGGTCATCGCCGAGCACGGATATTCGACGGAATCGGTTCGGCGCCTGTTCCAGTCTGGGGTCATGCAGAGCGGGCTTGCGCCTGTTGGCGTACTGGCGGATTTCCTTGAGGTTGAGCCTCACTACGAGCGGGTGGTTGAGGACTTTCTGCGGGACGAACTGAATTACATCGTCGTGAAGTCGTGGGACGCGGCCGATGAAGGATTACGGATGCTGCGGACGGACGTCGATGGGCGCGCTACATTTCTTGTGCATCCCGAAGATTCGCAAGCGAAGTTCTCTTTTGTGCTCGATGAGGCCGCGCACGCGGCCCCACCTGCCGCGCAGATCCTGCCACTGAAGAACACGATTCGCGTGCTCGACGGGTTCGGCAAATCGCTGGAAGTAATTCTGCCAAAGCTGCGTGATGGCTATATCGTTCCCGAATCTGATGTGGCGCGTGGATTAGCGCTGGAGAATCCGGATGCGTTTTTCCTGTCTCAGGCCGGCGAATGCTTCCACAATGTGACGGTAACTGGGGGCAAGCAGCGCAGTGAAGGTCCGCTCTCGATGAAGCGCGAGTTGCGGGAAGTGATGCGGCAGGTAGAAGAGTTGGAGCGAGCGCTGCGCGACGAGGAAACCCGCGTCATGACGCTCGGCCGGGAGATCAAAGAACTCACTTCCCTGCTGGAGCGGCTTGAAGGTGAAAAACGCGATGCCGAGCATCAGGCGATGACATCGGGCCATATGCTGCGACAGCTCGAATCTGAAATGGCACGAGTCAGCGAGCGGCTGAACGTCGCTCAAATGGAGTTGAGCCGCTTAGCTGCGGAACGCGCGGAGCAGGAAGGGATTCTTTGCGCGCGGCAGTCGGATATCGAGAACTTCGAATTAAAGCGGCTTGAAATCGAACAGCAGATGGCGGCGGCGCAGACGACGCTTGTGGTCCTACGGCAGCGCCGGGAGGAATCCGCACAAACTACGTCGCAACATGCGGCGCGGGTGGCAACGCTCGAAGAGCGGCATCGTTCAGCGGCGGCAGTGCTGCAGCGAATCGAGGGTTTGTTTGTTGAGATGGACGAGCGCGTTCACACGCTGACATCGCAGATTGAGGGGGCGGCGGCAGAGAAACTGCAGCGCGAGTCGGAGAATGCGCAACTGGCGCAGCAGGTGGAAGAGTTTGAGGCTGAGCGAAATGCGTCGCAGGCCCGCGAAGGCTTGCTGCAATTCGAAAGCGAACAACTGCGGGCGCGGATTGCGGAAATTGACGAATCCTTGAAGGCTAGCCGCGCTCTCCTCGATCAGGCTCGCGATCGTCGTGGAGAGCTCTCGGCGGCGGCGGCGAAGCTGCAGTCAGACGTGCAGTACATGTCGGAGACTTGCCTGAACGAGCTTGGGATGGAACGGGCAGCCCTGATGGCGGACACTTCCCTGCCGATCGTCACAGGCGACGAACTGGCGATCGAGGATCAGATGTATCGCGATATGCGGGCGAAGCTCGAGGGCATGGGTCCGGTCAACATGATGGCGCTCGAGGAATACAAAGAGACGGCTGAGCGGCATGCATTCCTTGAGACTCAGCGGAAGGATTTGATCTCTTCGATCGAGAATACGACGGCCACGATTAAAGAGATTGATCAGATCTCGCGGCAAAAGTTTGAGGAAGCGTTCCACAAGATTAACGAGAACTTCCAGGCGACATTCAAGAAACTCTTTGGCGGTGGACATGCTTTCATGAAGCTGACCGACGAGGAGAACAGTGCGGAAAGCGGGATTGATGTGGTGGCTTCGCCTCCGGGCAAACGGCTGCAGAGCGTGCTGTTGCTCTCGGGTGGTGAAAAGGCGCTGACCGCTCTGGCACTGCTAGTCGGCATCTTCCAGTACGCGCCTAGCCCGTTCTGCATCCTGGACGAAGTGGATGCACCGCTGGACGAGGCGAACGTTGGGCGGTTCACCGAATTGGTTAAAGAGATGAGTGTGCAGACGCAGTTCGTGCTGATCACCCACAGCAAAAAAACGATGAGCATCGCTCCGGTGCTGTATGGCGTTACGATGCAGGAGCCGGGGGTATCGAAGTTAGTGTCGGTGCGATTTGGGGCGCAGTAAGATCCCTCGCTGCCGGCGCTTGAATTATTCTTCTCAACTGCACTTCCTCCGGATGCGGACGTACGGTCCATCGCCCCGGCCTTGCCATGGCTCAGAATGACATCAGGGACTACGCCTTATTCTGAGTTATCCACTTTCATCCTCAGCTTTTCCACAAGGCGATATCGGCGGAAAGCCCTGCAGGGCGTGTATTTCAGAGCATCCTCTTCCCTATCAACATTTTTCTCTGGAATCTCTTGTGGGTGGATTGTTCATCAGGTGATCAGAGTCGTTGACAATTTTTTCGGACCAGCTAGAATACGCCTCGCCTCTTGCCTGTAGAATTTCAACATGAGCCCCCAACTTCTTGATTCCGTCCTATTGCGAACCGATTTTTCCGACCTTAAACTTCGTGCCAGTGGTAAAGTCCGAGACGTTTATGACGTCAGCGATGACACACTGCTTTTTGTGGCAAGCGACCGAATTTCGGCGTTTGATTACGTGCTGGCAACCGGCATTCCGCATAAAGGAAAGGTTTTAAACCAGATTTCGCTCTTCTGGTTTGATTTCCTAGCTGATGTGGTTCCAAACCATCTGATTACTGCGGATGTGGAAAAATATCCGGCGGCCGTGCAGAAGTATGCGGATCAACTGCGCGGACGGTCGATGCTGGTGCGTAAGGCTGAGATCTTTCCCGTGGAATGTATCGTCCGCGGGTACATCTCAGGATCGGCATGGAAGGAATACAAGGCGACCGGTAAGGTCTCTGGCATTACTCTTCCTACCGGGCTTAAGGAATCGGACGCATTCCCGGAGCCGATTTTCACACCTTCAACCAAGGCGACGAGCGGGCATGATGAGAACATTTCGTTCGATCAAATGTGCGACGTTGTCGGCATAGAGACTGCCAGCCATCTGCGTGATCTGACCCTGCGGGTTTACAAGAAAGCGGCAGCGTACGCGCGCGATAGGGGCATTATCATTGCCGACACCAAGTTTGAGTTCGGTCGCACGCAGCATGGGATCACACTGGCAGATGAGGTTTTGACTCCGGATTCTTCGCGGTTCTGGCCAGCGGACAAATACGAACCGGGCCGCGCGCAGGATTCTTACGACAAGCAGTACGTTCGAGATTACCTCGAGCAAATTCACTGGAATAAGCAGCCACCAGCGCCGGCACTTCCAGCAGATGTGGCACGCCGCACCAGCGAAAAGTACCTCGAGGCGTATTTCCAGCTGACCGGTCGTCGGCTGGATGTATGACCTACGGTCTGCTGCAGTCGTAAGCGGGCACGCTCTATGACCATATTGGATTGGATCATTTGTGCCCTGGTGCTTTTTAGTGTCATTACAGCCGCCATCCAGGGTTTCTTTTCCGAGGCCCTGACAATGGCTGGGCTGGTAGTCGGTTACATTGTGGCTGCGTGGCAGTACCACAGACTTGCGGAGTGGTTTGAGAGTTTTCTGAAGAACCCGTGGTTGGCTGAGATTCTCGGTTTTCTGATCATCTTTTTCGCCATCCTCCTCCTATTCAGCTTAGCGGCGAGGGTTGCGCGATGGATCATGAAGGAGGCCGGACTCAGCGGTTTTGACCGTTTCCTAGGCGCATTGTTGGGATTGCTCAGGGGCGGCTTGATGGTGGCAGTGATCCTGATGGGAATGACGGCGTTCGAGCCGGCTTCGAAGTTGCTGCACGATTCAGAACTTGCGCCCTACTTCCTCGTGATAGGGCGGGCAGCAATTTGGCTGGCTCCTACGGAATTGCGGGCTCGTTTCTTTCAGGGACTGGATCTTATTCATCAGGCTCCACAGAAGTTAAGTGGCTCTCACGCTTCCCCGTCGAAATAGGCTGCGGTGCCGTGAAAATTTCTGAAAAAGAGAGAAACGAAACGTGAAAGATCAACTAGAAGCACTCGTCCTGCAGATGTACCGCAGCAATATTCTTTACTCGGAGGGTGTGCGGGAATTCAAGAAGCGGTTTATTCTGACAGTTCTGCAAGAAAACAAGGGAAACCAATGCAGGGCGGCGCGGGAACTGGGCATGCACCGTAATACGCTGAGCCGCACGATCAGTGAATTAAAGATTGATGTACGACAGCTGCGGGAAGGCGTGAAGCGTCCGCCGCGGAGCGCGCGTCCGGTGACGTTCGAGAAGAAGATTGTCCGCTAGCATTGGCTTCAAATAGAAAGGCAGCCCTTTCGGGCTGCCTTATGTTCTTGGTTGGACACTTCTTATTGAGCCGCGGGCTTGCGCCGCACCGGAGCTTTCTTCGCCGCGGGCGCTGCGGGCTTCGAGCTGAGCAAGCGACCTTTTTCCATAACCATCATGAAGGGACTCGAGGTATAGGAAGCCGGCTCGCCTTGAAACTGAAAGTCGTTTGCTCCATCTTTGGGAATCATCTTCGCCGGAAGCTTGTCTTCGAATTTTAGGGTGATGTCCGCTTTCTTGGCGTCGATGTCATCGGAACTTCCGGCGATCATGAATGTGTCCGGCTCAGTGCTGATGACGGTCCCCACCATCTGCACCGGTTTTCCCTTAATCGCGTTCCAGACTGCGTCCTGATCGGCCTGACTACCATTGGTCAGCACGAATTCCCACGTGGCGAAATCCATCTTATCCGGAGGGGTTTTGGTGACCATGTCGTGAGCCTGATCTGCTGGCGTTGGCGGAGGCGGAATTGGAACCTGTGGGCCACCTGCTTTCGCTGCGGTGTAAACGCCATCCCAGCCGTCATCACCCTGGTGGTAACGCCTGTATTGCGACTGCGCGTACTTCTCAATCGCCGGCTTGTTGGCATCGGGGGCAACCGCCGCGGCACGAGCTGCGTACCAGATGCCGTTCTGGTAGTCGGGAGGAGTCTGCTGCAAGTATGAGAGCGCAAGAGGATAAAGAAGAGCCAGATCTTTTTGCGAGTCGGGAGGATTGGCTTCGGTCGCGGCTTTCAGGTGAGTTGCTGCCTTTGCATTGTCTTTCTCCTGCAGGGCTCCCCAGCCGATTCCTGCTTCGAAATTGCCGGTCATCTGCGCCTTCATCTTGGCGAAGTCGACATCGCTGGTTCCCTCAGGCTTGTTGAATTTCGGCAAGCAATCAAGACCTTGCTGTCCGTATTTTTCAGCATCGGCCGATTCCTGTTTTCCATTCGCATCACCGCTTTGAGCCATCATGCGGTTGACGTAGGTCAACAACGTCAAAGCCGGAACGTGACACTGGTCGGACGCTACCAGCTTGGTCGCCGTCTCCATCGCCTTCTTGACGTTGTTGGATTGCTGGTAGGTCTGCATGAGGATCTCGAGCGCCTGGTTCTTCATCACGCTGCTGGGGTACTGCGTGAGAAACGCTTCCAGGCCGCTGATCTTCGCGGTGGGATCTTTCTGCTGTATCGCTGCCACATAGGCGTTGTATTCGGCGGGATCTTTAATCACGGGTGCCGCCGACTGGGACGCGGCAGGCGCGGCCGCCTGGCCCGGCGCCGGTGTGGCCGGTTGTGACTGAGCCGGCTGCGCAGGACTTTGTGCCACCGCGACCACCGATACTCCAAGCACAACCGTAAGCAGAATCTTTTTCATCACTTTGGCTCCTTGAATCTCAGGAAATGGCTTTTATTAGGAATCTTTAATCTAAATCTCAGCAACAACTGCATTCCGTCGGACCACATTGCGATCGGATCCTGCTTTGGAATGCCCGGGCTTCCTGGCAGGGACTCCGGGAAACTCGGGATAACCCGGTTGGCGCGATGAGACGGCTGACCCTTTTTCCCGGCTGGCCGGATTATAAGTAGCTCTCCTGCCGAAGGCAAGCGCCTTCCCATTCACCCTCCCCTTTATTGTTAAGATGCGGAAGGCGGAGCAGGCGGATGTTTCCGTCTCAGCGCATTCCGCGTACGACAAAGCCGCACAGAAAGGCTCTTAGACTATGGACACCGGTCGCCCCCTTTTCGGTCAGGTCGCAGTGATTACCGGTTCGGGACGAGGGATTGGAGCTGCCATCGCACGCAAACTGGGAGCAATGGGCGCCACTGCAATTCTCTGTGGGCGCACGAAGTCTTCTCTCGACGCAACCTCGCAGGCAATCGCCGATGCGGGTGGGAAGGCAGAAGTGATTCCGTGCGATGTCACAGTGCTTCACCAGGTTGAGTACGCAGCGGCTCGTGTGGACAGCACGTTTGGCCGATTGGACATCCTGGTGAACAATGCGGGTGTCGCAGGATTCAACGATCTGTTGCACGACCTCTCTCCGGACGAATGGGATCGAATTCTCAACACGAATCTACGGGGCGTTTATTACATGATCCGAGCGTTTGCGCCGTTGATGATTCGCGCTTACTCGGGGCACATCATCAATCTTTCGTCGTTGTCCGGGAAGAATGCACTCCCAAAAGGGGCAGCGTATGCGGCTTCCAAGTGGGGGTTGAACGGACTGACGTATTCAGTCGCCGAGGAGTTGCGCGGGCACAATGTCAGGGTTTCCGTGATTTGCCCTGGGTCCGTGGAAACGGAACTCAGTCCTCATGAAGGAAAAGATCCGAAGAAGATGCTGCAGCCGGACGATGTCGCGCACGCAGTGGCGATGTTGGTGACCCAAACGCCACAGTCTTTTGTGAGCGAGGTTCTGTTGAGGCCGACGCAGAAGCCGTAGGACCGGCTTTCGGCTCTCGGATTCAGACCTCAGACCCTGGACCTCAGACCTCGGCCCAACCATGTGGACACGGCCGCCGTTGGCTCATTGGGCAGCGTTGTGCGGTACGGTGAGAACGCTAATCCGCCGCATGTTGACTGCGGCCTCGGAAGCGAACGAAAAATCAGAACTCCGTGGCGAGAACCAACAAGGCTGAAGCCGAAGGTCGGAGGTTCGAGGTCTGAGGGCTGAGCCCGAACCGACTTGAAAACCGGCCCACTTATTTCTTGAATAGATTTTCGAATGCTGTTCGCGCATCGCTGGGCCGCAGACTGGCTGGCGTCGAAGTTTCCTTCTCGCGCGTGACGCGAATCTCGTAAAGCGAGCAGTCGTTGCGCGCGTCCTTCTTGGCGATGCGTTCTTTGACCGGCTGCATGCATTCGAAACGGCTTCCGGGATCAAAGTAAGTGCACTGCTTGCACGAGTGCAGTTCAAAACCACATTTTGGACATTGACCCTCGCCTGAGCTCGCCGCCCCCTGAAGCACGGTTCCACACTGCGCGCAGCGCGAGACTGCGCGGGTGCCCGGCAGATTCACTGGACGCGGTCCCAAGGCGTGGTCCCAACGCGGCGGACCACTCTTACGTTCCGGCGGTGCCTTCGGCGTCTTTTCACGACGCGGTTCTCGATCATTGTCCTGATAACCAGGTTGACGGTATTTGGCCACAGAAAAAACCTCCCCAAGCGTGTGGCCACATTGTCTACCCGATGTGCCCTGGGCGGCAAGTGCGATCAAAGCACCGCCACGGATCACGGATTTTCACGGATCGTGAGCGAGTAAAAAAGTCGTATCCGTAAAAATCCGTGTAAGTCGGTGGCGAACGATTTGGCTCGGTACAATACCGACATGATCCACGAAATCATTTCGGTCGGGCCACTGCAGTGCAATTGCTCTGTCATTGGAGACGAGAGCTCGCATGAGGGGATGGTGATTGATCCGGGCGACGATATCGACGACGTGCTGGCTTTGGTCCGCAAGCACAACCTGCAGGTCAAGCAGATTGTGATTACGCATGCGCACATCGACCATATTGGGGGCGCGATGAAGCTGCGGGCGGCGACCGGGGCGCCGATTCTACTCAACCAGAATGACTATGCCCTGCTGAAAATCCTTGATGTGCAGGCGAACTGGATTGGAGTACCGACGCCCGAGAAAGTGGAAATCGATCGGAGCGTTACGACCGGAGAGACCGTATCCGCTGGGTCGCACACAGCAGAGATTCTGCATACTCCAGGCCATACCGAAGGAAGCATCTGCCTGTACTTTGCTGCGGAGAAGAAACTGATCGCGGGGGATACCTTGTTTGCCGGCTCGATCGGGCGCACGGATCTGCCGGGTGGATCGATGCAGAAGATCATGCGCTCGCTGCACGGGACGGTGCTGGCTCTGCCCGATGAAACCGTGGTGGTACCTGGGCACGGTGAGCTGACCACCATTGGTGATGAACGGAAAAGCAATCCATTCCTAGTGAAACGCTGAAGTCCCAGCACGCTTGTCATCCTGATGGTGCGTGTATTCTGCGCACCGGAGGACCCATGCATCACGCCGGCGGTACATACGCGGCCGGCAAGTTGCGCAGGTCCTCCGCCGCCAAACCCGCGGCTTCAGGATGACAAGCGCCGTTGGCGCTTGAGTGACTCTGGCCCAAAACGACACTGGCAGGGGGCCCGGGTGACATTCACCACAATCTCCACTGGCCTCATTCTGCTATATTTGAGCCCTGCGAAGGAGCCCGATATGGCTGGAAAGAGTCTGAACCGCGTTCAACTGATTGGAAATCTGGGCAAGGATCCCGAAGTCAAATACACACCGCAGGGTACGCCCGTGGCGAAGATCACCATCGCCACCAATGAGCGATTCAAAGACAAAGGCGGCGAGTGGCAGGACCGCACCGAATGGCACAACGTGGTGCTCTGGCAGCGGCTGGCCGAGATCGCGGGCGAGTACCTCAAAAAGGGCGGAAAGGTGTATGTGGAAGGACGCTTGCAAACCCGCTCCTGGGACGACAAGCAGACTGGCCAGAAGAAGTACATGACGGAAGTGGTCGCGAGCGATCTGATTTTGTTGGGCGGACGCGGTGAAGGCGGTGGAGGAGACTTCGGCGGCTCGCGCGGCTCGTCAGCCGGCAGCAATAATTTTGATCAGCGTGTTCCGGAACATGAACCGGCTGGTTCGGGACCGATCACGGATGAAGACATTCCGTTTTAGCAACCGCAGATAGGTTACGAAGAACAATCACCAGCGAGGGCACAGGGGAATCACAGGGTTAACTGAGTCCGAACAAGCGAGTCAGAACTTCTGTTTGACTTGGCAAGAGCCGCGGCTTTATTTCGGCTCGCGAGAGCCAACGGGGTGATCCTTCCCAAGATTCGGCGAGATTGCCACTCGCTTCGACTTCGAAGACGCTAACAACACAAGGAATGTCGGCTGTGCTGCGGTAATCAAAGAGAAAGCTGGATTTCTCGATCTTCAGGCCTGTTTCTTCTTCCACTTCGCGCCGCATGGCTTGCTCCGCAGTTTCCCTAGGGTGGGCCAGTCCGCCCGGGAAAGAAAAGCCTCGCGCGTCGTTGCGGTCGATGACAAGGATCAAGTCATCCTTGCGAAGAATTGCGATGGAGGCGCGGAGATAGCCGAAGATGGGAAAGGAACGGTAGGTTGCGATGGCGGTTCGCGCGATCACTCGGAACAACACTCGCTTCACATTGGCCAACAGCTTTGGCATGTCCTCGTATGTCCAGTATCAGGATACAAATTTGTCGGGCTGTCTAGAGGCTGGAATCCCCATCGAACAAGGAAGGCTCCCACACTTCCGCACTCTTGAGCGCACCTACCAGAGATGCATTATTGGCTTTGTAGTAGGAAAGCCAGCTACCCAACGAGCGGGCGTGGGGGCCCGCCGAGCGTAATCCCTTCACCAATGCAGGAGTCACTCCGACCAACTCAAACATGTGGATCGACTCTTTCCGGCAACGGTCAGTAGCGGTCGCCAACATTGACGTCAGAATGTTCAAAGAATTCTCTGGAGCAATGCACTGGAAATCAGCCAGGCGCATGCGAGTAAGGCCAACCTGTGGGAAATCATGGCGGAGAAAAACCGCGTAGGCGATAAGTCCGGACTTCCCTTCGACGGTGTAGATCCAGGCGCGATTCTGCTGTAACGCGAACTTAAAATGCCAGTCGAGAGACTCCTGACTTCGATCTGCGATGAGGATTCTGGATTTTCGCGCGCATAATTGCTCCCAGAACAGCTGAAAGCGATCGTCGAAGCAGGCAGCAGGACGTACCGGGATGGCATTGTCTTTTGGGAGATGGCTTTTCTTAATCCAGTCGCTAAGAGATAACCCGGCTGACAGGGGATAGCTAAGCGGCTCGGCCATGGAACTCGCACTTTTCCGTAAATAACTGGCGGTGAATCCGCGATGGTTAGTTATCCAAAATAAGGTTCGATCCCACGCGCCAACCGGCACACGGGTGCTCTGAAAGCTGCTGTAGGCGGCCTCAGACAAAGAATTTACGGTCGTGCTAAGAAAGAGATCTACATTTCTTTGCTGAAAATAAGTCGCAAGAAGCAAAGGAGAGTACGAACGATAGGGAGTATCAACCACCCAGGCACGAGTCGTCGCAGCCAAATACGTTTTGCCTTCGAGGTGATAAGAGAGCGTGATATTGCCGAGATATCCTGCGATGAAACCGTCGACGTCGAGCACCCAACCGATCGGGATCCTGGTTTGCGAAGCGCGGCAGGCTGGGTTATTGGCCCATAGATGTGTCCACGCAGGATAAGCTTCTGTATGCAAGTCAAACTTTGAGGCGAGCGAGGCGATCTGAGAATAGTCTTCAAAACTGGCCTCGCGTAACTTTGGAGGTTTAAGCGCCCTACTTGGTGCCGCTGGTCCAGCTTGAAGGTCAACGCTCATGAGCACCACGCGACGGAAATAAGAGGACGTCAAAAAGACTGTGGTTGCAAACTTGGAACATGATCAAAGTGGCGTAGCCAACAGAGTGCAGGTAAGAACCTGTTGGGCTGCAATCACTATATAACAGGAAATGACGGGTGACTCCTGATCAACTTCAATCGAAATGATTCAGGAGTAACATCCCCATTTTCATGGAGATCGAACCGAAGAGCGCAGAGGGAGAGAGCATTGAGGCGAGCTTGCAAGTAATGTATAATCGCCCAACGGATTGAAAGGCTGTATCCCCTGCAGCCGTGAACCCCCAAGCCAATGCGGTCGTCTGGCCAAGCGTGGACTCGCCTTGTTTATTGGATGTAACAGGAGTGTAGGTTGTGCTAACGCAGAGCAGCAAGCACGCAGATTCTGGCCATGGAGGAGTGGATTTGATGACCGATTCAACAGCATCCATTCCTGACCTGATTCGAAAGCGCGCCGAGAGTGCGCCTGTAGATCTGGCGCTGCATGCCGGCTCCGAGCGGCTCTCGTATGGAGAGTTCGACGTTCGCGCAAATCGGCTGGCCAATTATCTGAGCGGTTTGGGAGTGGTCTCCGGAAATGTAGTAGGGCTGTGTATGGAGCGCGGGCTGGACTTCCCTGTTGCCGCGCTCGCGGTTCTGAAACTCGGAGCGGCATATTTGCCTCTTGAGCCAAAAGCGCCTGCAAAGCGCCTGGAGACGATGTTACGGACAGCGGGGGTTGCGGCGGTTCTGACGAACTGCAAGACCCACAATCTAGCCGGCGAAAGCGGTACACGAATTGTGACCCTGAGTCGCTGCGAAGAAGCGATTGGGCGCTGTTCTGCGAACGCGCCGGAGTTTCGCACGACTCCTGATCAGACTGCGTATGTCATCTTTACATCTGGATCGACGGGAGTTCCGAAAGCCGTTGCCGTCGGTCATGCGAGCTTGCTGAATCTGATGCGGTGGCACATCGGGGCTTTTGATGTGAAGTCCTCGGATCGAGCGACGCAACTGGCTTCGATTGGATTTGACGCTGCTGTTTGGGAGCTGTGGCCATATTTAGCGGCGGGCGCAAGTATTCACGTCGTAGACGATGAAACGCGTACAGATCCAGAGAGACTCCGCGATTGGCTGGTACGCGAGAAGATCACCATCAGCTTCACTCCTACGCCACTGGCGGAACGGATGCTGAAGTTGTCTTGGCCGAAAGCTTCGGCACTGCGGTTTCTGCTGATCGGCGCGGATACCCTGCATTTCTATCCGCCAGCAGATCTACCGTTCACTCTGGTGAACAATTACGGGCCGACGGAGTGTACAGTCGTCGCGACGTCGGCCGCCGTGACGGCCCAAAAAGCAGACAGACTTCCTGCGATTGGACGCGCGATCGACAACACACAAGTTCTCATTCTTGATGACAAGTTGAAACGTGTTCCGACAGGTACCGTGGGCGAGATCTATGTTGGTGGAGCAGGACTTGCCCTGGGTTATTTGAACGATGAGCAACTCACGGCGCAACGATTCGTCAAGAATCCGTTCAGTGATGTACCGGGGACGAGGTTATATCGAACTGGCGATCTTGGAAGCTATCTTCCCGATGGACAGATTTCGTTCCGCGGGCGAGCAGACGATCAAGTCAAGATCAATGGCTTTCGCGTCGAGTTGAATGATGTTAACAGCGCGCTTCGACGCCATCCTTCGGTGCGTGAGAGCGTGGCATCCGCGAGAGAGAATGAATCGGGCGAGAAGCAACTGGTGGGGTATGTCGTTCCTTCTGGTTCTTCACCGTCGGTCAGTGAACTCCGGGAATTTTTGGCGAAAGAATTGCCGGAGTACATGGTGCCCTCAATTTTTGTGAACCTTGATGCTCTGCCGTACGCTCCTAGCGGAAAAGTAAATCGTCTGGCCTTGCCCGTCCCGAACGAAAGCAACATGATGCGGGACCAGGTTTTCCATCAACCAAATTCGGAAACCGAGAAGAGTGTGTCCGTGATCGTCGCGTCACTCTTGGGCTTGCCGCGAGTCGGCGTAAACGACAACTTCTTCTATCTTGGTGGCAACTCATTGTTTGGAACGCAACTGATCGCTCGTCTGCGGGATGCGTTCCAGGTCGAAGTTCCACTGCTGAGTCTGTTTGACCATCCGACGATTTCCGAATTGTCCGTCGAAGTGGAACGGCTTATGCTTGCCAAGCTGGACGCGATGAGTGAAGAGGAGGCTCACCGCCTGTTGGCCTTGAACTCAACACAAGCCAGCCTATGAGCTTAACCAGCGGCCCGATCTCCAGAAGTTCAGGAGCCAGTGCGCTCAGTCTCTACCACCTTCTTGATCCCGAGGTACTGGCCAATCCGTATCCGTTGTTCCATCGTCTGCGCACTGAAGACCCGGTCCATTGGGATGTTTTTCTCCACACGTGGGTCGTGACGCGATACACGAACGTTTTGGAAGTTCTTCACCGATTCTCCGCTGATCGCACGCATACGCCGGCAAAACTGCAGGCAATGGGACTCGGGGATATGGGTCCGATTGCAAAACTGATGGTGAAGCAGATGTTGTTTATGGATCCGCCGGCCCATACTCGGCTGCGGAGTCTGGCTTCGCAGGCGTTTAGCCCGGCGCGGGTCGCTGTGTTACGCACCCACATTCGGGACATCGTCAAACGACTTCTCGATGATGTGCAGGATAAAGGCGAGATGGACGTGATTCGCGATCTCGGTGACCCGTTGCCCGCGATCGTAACCGCAGAAATGCTGGGTGTACCCACCGAAGACCGCCATCGCCTCAAAGCATGGTCGGCCGATTTCGCCGAGATGCTGGGGAATTTTCAACACAATCCGGAGCATGCTCCGCGAATGCTGCGCGCCGTAGAGGAGATGACCAGCTACTTTAAAGACCAAGTGTTAGCTCAAAGGGATCATCCGCGAGAAGGACTGGTTCACTCGCTCATGACCGCCGAAGTGGATGGCGACCGGTTAAGCGATGAGGAAGTCGTCGCCACCTGCATTGTGACCATGGTCGGCGGCCTAGAGACGACAACAAATCTGATTGGCAATGGCGTGTTAACGCTGCTCCGTCATCCCGAGCAAATGAAGCGCATGCGCGAGGATCTGTCGCTGGTTCCCAGCGCGGTCGAAGAGATGTTGCGCTATGAGAGTCCGAGCCAACATACCGGACGGCTGGCACCAGAGGATGTCGAAATGGGCGGACGTTTGATTCGCAAAGGGCAAGCCGTAATGGCCGTTATGGCGGCGGCGAATCGCGATCCGGAACGCTTCCCTGACCCCGACCGCTTTGACGTTTCCCGCAGCGATAACCGGCACCTCGCCTTTGGATACGCAGCACACTTCTGTTTTGGCGCTGCTTTGGCGCGCGTGGAGGGGCAGGAAGTATTCGAAGCGATTGCGCGGAGATTGTATGATTTGGAACTCCAACCGGGAACGCTCACATGGCGCAACAATCTCGGCCTCAGGGGAATGACCGCTCTTCCAATCAAGTTTCGCGGATCGCACACCGCCTAGGATAGTCCCCAACTGATGCCCAACGAACCGCTGCTCTCCGAGGCGAAGCGCAAACTGCTGGAGCAGATGCGGCGAGCAGGGGCTCCAAGCCCTTCGGATGCAACGGGAGTGCAGCTTCCGCCGCGAGAAAATCCTCCTCCGTTGTCACTATCGCAAGAAGAAGTGTGGAGGCTCGATCAGACTGCCGGAAAGCTGACGCCACTGCATAACGAGTCGATCACTATTCATCGGCGTGGCCCGTGTGATCCGGATTTGGTGCAGCGCAGCTTGACGGAGATCGTCGGGCGCCACGAAATCTGGCGCACGACATATGCAGAGATCAATCGGCGTTTGGCCCAGATCATTCATCCTGCGCCGGAGTCTTTCGCGCTTGCGGTATCAGACCTTCGAACTCTTCCTGAAGACGAACGACTGCCAGAAAGCCTAGCGCTCGCAACGAAGGATGCCAAACTGCCATTTGATCTTGAACAAGGACCGTTGGTCCGGGCGCGGCTGATCACTCTTAAAGATGACGAACACTGCATCAGCGTGACAGCGCACCAGAGTGTGGTGGATGGAATTACGGTGTTTGACATTTTTCCCACGGAACTGACGTCCCTATATGAAAGCTTGGCATCGGGTAAGCCATCGCCACTGCTGGAGTTGAAGGCACAATTTGCGGATTTTGCGTGTTGGCAGCGGCAGAGGCTTGCGGGAGACCTAAAAGAAAATCAGCTTGCCTACTGGGAGAGGAAACTTGGTGGCGAGTTGCCAGTTCTCAACTGGCCGAATGGAGGCGTACGGCCTGCGCAACAGACTTATCGAGGGGCCATGCACGCGTTCACCATGCCGCGCGAACTGGCTCGGTCGCTGAAGGATCTTGGGCGTCGAGAGGGTGCAACGCTGTTTATGGTTGTGCTCGCAGGGTTTTTCGCTTTGCTTCGTCGATACACAGGCCAGGACGACATCATCGTCGGGACGCTCTCGCCAAGCGGACGCCGGCAGAGCGCGTTTCAGAGTTGCATCGGATACTTTCTCAACCCCGTAGCATTGCGGGCACAAATTTCCGGGCGTCCATCGTTTCGTTCTCTACTCGCCCAGATGCGTGAGGTCACGCTGGGTGCGATATCGAACGATGACATCCCGCTTGGCATGATTGCCGATCGCCTACAGTTTAAGGCAGACCCTAGCCGCCACTCGTTCTTTACGGTGGCGTTGTCAGTCGCGCCTGAGGTCGCTCCGCTTCCTCCGGGATGGGACATGACGTACATGGACGTGGAGAGTGGCGGCGCTCGCTGGGATCTCTACATTGAATTGAACGATCGCGCAGAGGGATTACTTGGACGAGCGCAATATAATCCGGATTTGTTTACGCCCGCTGCGATGGCTCAAACCATCGAAGACTTCCAAGGCTTGCTCAAGAAGATCGCTACGACACAAGAGTGGTGAATGGCGCGGCCGCGCCTCTTCTAGTCGCCCGGGTCTAGGCACCATTCGCCATCAAGACGGGAAAAGAATGCATCTCCACGTTCGAGAGATTTCATGATCTCAGGATTGCGCGAACTGGCTACGGTCCATCCTCCGCGGCAAGTGAAGAAGCATCCTTTGTCGGAAAAATCCGCTGTTCGCCGGCTATCGACCACTCCATGGAGACCGACAACTCCATGTTCGAGAGCATCCCAAAAGAGATGATCGAGAATATCTTTGGTTGCTTTCGAGTCACCGCCGATTTGCACGACTTGTCCGACTGCGCCTGGCTTGACGTAGTAGATGTACCAACCGACAATCTGCTTGGAATCATCTCGAAGCAGCACTCTTCGCAAGGAACCGCGGGCCGGTCTTGACTCCATAAACCCTAAGAGCCATCGGAGGGAGGAAGAATTATATTCGGGCCACAAGGAATAACCTTTGCGAAACTCTGCCATGCAATGAAGAAGGGTCTCCAGATCCAGTTCTTCACCTTGGAGGCGCGGCCTTGTGAGGCGGAAAGGGCTCGATGAGAGTTTGGACGCAATGCTGTCAGCGATGCTGCAGAAGGGCTTCGCGGCGACCTTCAAGGTTGCGAGTGCGAGTGACTGAGTCGCGACCGACAGTCCATAGATCACGTAGTGACTCGGCCGTAAAGGACGCCTCCAGTGAATGTTCATCGCCGGGACGACGGTGTATCCCATCCGGCGCAGAATGTTCATAGAAATATTGTTGGCCGAGTCAGTCAGGGCAAGGTCGTGGTTGCCCGCCATAAATGTATTGACGAGCCGCGGTGCGGCGATCCCGGAGCGAAACTCGGGATGGACGACGAGGTTTCCGCCAAATACCACACGAATGGTTTGACCACGATAAGACATCCGCCGGACATTTCGACCCAGAAAACCCTGCACTTTGCCGTCAGGCGCTTCATAAACCAAGGAGGGAAGTTCGCTGTCGCTGAACGGATTGACGAAGAACAGTTGGTGAAACAGATCTAGCAAGGCCTGAGGAATAGTCCCCTTGCGGCGACGCATGTATGTCCAGTACAGATCCACGACCTGGGGGAGGTCAGCTTCAGCTAGCGGACGTACGGGCATTTTCCTTAGTCTCCGTGCAACAAATATCGGGTCTCACGCGACGGCGCGTCAGACCCTTACCGCTGATATTGCCGCGGCTGTAATTTGGAATTCTCGGTACCACAACGGAGGAGGTGCGAAATAGAAGCCGGCGAGCTCTTTTCGTGGGGCGGACAAAATAAGAGCGAGCATTATCCGTGCGCAGAAATAATTCAGGTTCAGTCCCCCGGATCCAAACACCATTCCCCATCAAGGCGCGTTAGAAAAGCCTCACCAGACTCAAAGACATCCAGCAGCTTGGGATTCTTAGAGAATGCGACGTTCCAGCCTCCACGACAGGTAAAAATGCATCCTCGATCAGAGAAATCGGCCATGCGACGCCGATCGACTACACCGTGCAGCCCTATCACTCCGTGTTCCCAAGCGTCATAAAAGAGAAGGTCGAGTACGTCTTTCGTATACTTTTGGTCGCCCCCGACCTGTACGACCTCGCCGATCGATCCCGGCTTGAGATAATACACATACCAGCCAACGATTTTGTCACTTTTGTCGCGAACGGCGATCTTCCGCAGACGTCCGCGGGTAGTACCGCGATCCATGAAACTCAACAGCCATTTCAGGGAGTTGACATCATACTCCGCCCAGAACAAATAACCGTCGCGAAAATTGGTCAGGCACTGCAGGAGACTTTCGACGTCGAGTTCGGACCCGCGAAGACGTGGTTCTTTCTGTAGAAAGGGGCTGGGCTTGAGGCGCGTCGCGAGGGTGTCGGCAATACCGCAAATCGGCTTCGAGGCCACTTTAAGAGTAGAAGCCATCGCGGGGCTCACTCCGCGAGTCAAGGCGTAGATGGCATAGTGGCTGGGCTTCAACGGACGGATCCAATGGAGGTTAAGCGCGGGAATCGTACGGAATCCGAGACGCTCCAAAAGAGCTCGGGAGACATCGTTGGCTGAATCTGTTTGCCAGGCGTCATACTTTCCGCCCAAATACGTGCCAAGTAACCGCGGACCAGCAAGATTCGAGCGTGATCCGGGATTAACGATGAAATTGCCGCCAAATGCAACACGTACCGGTTCACCACACAGCGACATCTTCCGAGCGATGATTCCGAGAAATCCAACTACGTCGCCAGATTTCCCCTCATAGATCAGAGAGGGATATGCCTTATCGACCCACGGATTCTCAAAATACAGCTTATGGAAAAGAGGGCGGAGTTCCTGCGGAGCCGGGCCTTGCCGCTGGCGCATAAGACGCCAGTACAAATCGACGACCTGTGGAATGTCAGATTCGACAAAAGGCCGTACCGCGATGTCTTTTTTTCCCGGAGCGCGAGGGACATGGGACGAAGGCTGATCTGCGGGAAGATGCTCGGTAGACTTATGAGAACCCATAGTTCTATGAAAGAAATCTTAACCCGAATGATCTCCCTGCAGACTTCGTTTAGCAAAACCCAGTTTACCTCTGGCTACGGCAGTGCCCTCAACCGTCGCAACTGCCTCGATTAATGCGAACCCCTCGATGAACTTGAGAACCTGGATATCCATTTCCATTTTGTTTCCGGGAACGACCGGTACTAGAAATCGCATTTCGTTGATGGCGCCCAGGACCAAAAATTCTCCTGGCTTGATCCCAGTTCCGGTTGTTTTGGAAAACAGAATCGAAGCCGACTGGCCGATCGCCTCGACAATCAAAGTACCAGGCATGACGGCGTGCTCGGGAAAATGCCCCAGGAATTGAAGCTCGTTTCCCGTCACGTTCTTGGTTGTACGGATACTCTTGCCGGGTTCCAAAGAGATTACCGTATCGACCATCAACATAGGAAATCGCTGCTTGAGCGCCGCTCGCACTTCTTCGAAATTCATGAACGGGGTTGCCATTGTCGAAGCGTTTTCTCTGGATGCCGCTATCCTATCGCGCCCTCAGAATCATAGCAGTGGAACGCGGAAGAAAACGGGTGCCTGAAGGTACAGCACTCGCATCGGAAACGAGCTTGCTCACACGAAGACCTGCATTTTCTGCCATACGCAGAGGCTCGCTTTCCTGGTTGTACTCAAAGACATGATCGCGCTGCGGCGATTCAAGCGCGGTGCTGAAGTAGACGATTCCGTTCGTGGCGATCTGGCGCGAGATGGTCGTGAAGAGTGGCTTGGGATCCGGCAGGTGCTCGGCAAGCATCGCCGAAATGATTCCCTGGCACTTAGGGTCGGCGCCGTTGCCGTTCAACGCGTCCTTCACTGAGAACCGAACCCGGCCTGCGTGGCCGGATGCGGCGAGCAGGCGATTCGCGACGGCGACTGCTGGCGGACTGATGTCCGAACTGGCGATTTGAAGGTCGGGACGATCTTCGGCGGCCAGAAGACTGAGAACACCGTGTCCAGCCGCGAGTTCGCTTACCGTCGCGTTCTTGGGAAGGCGCCGCACAAATTCGTCGCGGAACATCGCAATGTGTCCAACCACAGAGGGCCAAAACGGATAGATGAGAATGGCAGCCCACATGTAGGGCACCATGTAGCTCTCATCTTCATAAACGCCTGAAAGGATCTCGGGCATCGTTTCCGGTGTGTAGCGGCCGGCCCGCTCGTAAATCTGCTTTGCCTTGGCGACGCCGACGCAGTACTCCACGTATCCGTGAGCAGCAACTTCGAACACGTCGCTGCCATAGGCGGCCTCGGCCCAACGCGCCAGCGGGTTCAGCAACCACATGCACAGCTCATGATTGGCTGCCACGTTGGCGCGAGCCGAGCGGGCGAATATTTTTGCCTTGCGATCCAGAGCTTCGAGAAAGCGCTCCCCTTGCTCCATCTGTCTCCCCCAGTTTCCCTGTTTTAGTCCTGAGACTGCACGTGACGAACAATTCGTACCATCGGACGAATCAGCTCAGTGCCATCCCAAGGCGAGCTGAACACGTGCATCCTGCCAAGCTTTACTACGCGGTCTACTCCGTTGCGGCCTGCAACTCTGGCAAGGAGTTCCTCCCTCTCGGGATCCCCAATTCCTAAGCCCAGAGTCTGGAGGGTTCCATCGAACTTTGAGACGACCTCGACGAGGTCATCGACTACGAGAACTGTGAGCGTCCGCCCCTGGGTAGGATTCGGCATCTCGGGGCAACTTCCGATCAGGATGGTCCAATCGGCCGAATTGGGAAAGAAAGCCGAGTTGTCGCCGTTTCCCATGAGCCAGGAAGCACGAGCCAGACAGATAGCAGAACTCAACGATGGCTCGATCTGGTCGCGTGGATGCGCGCGATTTTCCTCTTCAAATGCGTTTCTGAGCTCCTTGACGAATTCTTGGGGATCGCGATTTTCTCCTCGCTCCAGGAACAGCGTCTGCGGCGAAGAGCAAGCCTGTTGATCGAACTGCCACACATCACGCGTGAGGCGGCGGCACCAGGCGGCACGCCCCTCGCGATTTCCCCACGTGGATGCATCCATTGCCGCCGCTGAAACCCGAGGACCAAATACCTGCAAACGAGCCCAATGAGGAAACGGTAACCGGCGAATCTGAGAGACCGCCTCTTCCCCACCCCAGATCATGGCGCCGTCGACGCTTCGCGCCATGGCTTCCTGCAGATCGGAGCGCGAGTGCTCAAAGCTCGCAAGAAAAATCCGCTTGGTCAGGAGGCCAGCGGGATCCATTTCTTGAAGTTTTTCCATCAGGTGCCGCGTCACTTCGACAAGGCCAGTCGGTACACGGACGAGGCAGCCATTTCCGCCCAAAAGCGCACAGGTGAGGGATAAGACCGGCTGAATCTCGATATTCGCGGCGGGCCAGTGGCCAATGAGTCCCAAGGGAAAAGCACGTAGCCGCGCTCGGCCGTCTTCCCACCAGCCACCCTCAAGGCCGCGCGGACCAAGTTCACGGAGAACGATCGGCTCCAATGTTCCCTTGCGGAGCCAAAGACGCAGGAACGTCACTCCCGGAACTTCCTGCAGTTCACGGGAATTTAGAGCTGCTGCCCAGCGCTCGAAAATCTCCAGAATCGCGCTGGGTGCAATTTCCTCGGCGCGGACGATGTCGCGAAGTTCCCGGGCAGCACAGGTGATCTCCTGCGGAGAAGTGACTGCATGAATTAGTTCCGTTGTAATCATGCAACACCGCTCATCTGCAGGTCGCGTTGGCGAGTGCTCTCGAGGTTGCCGCAGCCGCGGACTTCAGCCTTAGGCACTCTTCCAGCGAAGCGGAAGCTGGGGCCTTTGCGGCCGCATGGACAGCCATCTTGACCGATGAGCTCGGCGGTATCTTCCGTCAGCAGAAGATAACCGGGAAAACTGGTCGGCAAGGCACTGCACACTTGAATGAGCCCCTTACTTCTCGGTCCGACGGGAGCCAACGTCAAGGGGTCACGAATGATCACATCCGCAAAGGCAGGCACGTGCTTGTTTCCCTGTTCGCAGTCCGGGTAGATTACACCCACATTCTCGACCAAGCCGTAGTAGTCGGTAATCCGACTCGGAGAGCAACGAAACACCGAGGCTACGCCGCGATTGAAAACATCACGCGTAACGGACTGCTGCTCCAGTCGCTTCCAGCCCCCACTGTGCAGCACGCGTACGTTCGGAAGATCGAGCGTGATGCCTAGCCGCTGCAAGGGTTGAACCAACTGAGTCCAAATCACATACGTGAAGCCATAGACGAGTACTTCGCTGTCTTTCCACTTCTCGGCACAAGACAGAAGCCTTTCGAGTTCTAGTTCTGAATTCCCGGCATCGCCGGGTCGCAGGCAAGAAACGATCTCCGTTGCAAACGAACGCAGGGCCTGGATGGCTGCGCTCCGAGCACCGATCTGTCCTTGGGCGGCGAGATTTTCAGGGGTATCAACCACCAGGTAAGGCCGGCGCGCCGGCCCAATAAAATCGCGCACAATCGTGAGGGCACCTTTTGCCATTCGCCGCGACGTCGAAGCATCCAACACAATTCTGCTCGGCGTCTGCCCGGTAGTTGCACTCGAGGTCAGCGTGCGCTTCACTTCGTCGGGGGGCACCAATGCAAGCGGCGGGTTTGCTTTGAAAATTCCGACAGGCAGGTAAGGCAGTTCCGCGATGTCGTTGGCATCGACAAAAGGTATAGGCCAATGCTGGACGTAGTTGCGAAATCCGGCGTTACGCTGGCAAGCATAAGCGATCTCGTTCTTCAGGAGTGCAAGCAGAGTGCTGCGACGCCTGCTCGAATCCATGCCGTAGGGCGATTCCGCCAGCAAGCTCTCGATTCCCTGCTCGATTTGCGCGATGGCGCTCATGCGAAGGTCTGCAATTGTGAGCGAGCAATTTTCCCGTTTGATGTTCGAGGGAGTTCTGGAACGATCTTGATGGATGTGCACGTCCATTGAGATGGAAGCGCCTGGCGCACTCTTTCAAGGAGAGAATTGGAGCCGTCATCGTCTCCCGCTTCCTTCACAAGAAACAGAGCCAGCGCTTCTCCGGCCTCGGGATGTTGCACCCCGGCGGCGGCGCACTCGCAAACGCCCGCAACGGCGCCTACGCGGGCTTCGACTTCCGCGATTCCGACACGATAGCCGCGAATCTTGACGAAGTCGCTGCTGCGCCCTTGGATCCAGATATATCCATCTCTATCGCGATAGCCGAGGTCCCCGGTCTTAAGCCAGCCATCGGAAAACTTGGTTTGAGTAGCCTCAGGCTCGTCGAGATAACCCGTACACACTGACGGACCAGACACCTGTATCTCCCCGGTGTGCCCGTCTTCGAGTTGGTGTCCGTATTCATCGATGACGCGGACGATAACATTTTCGAGTGGAATCCCGGCACTGCCCAGTTTTTCATCAAGACGTTCCGCAGGCAGGCAAGAAATACGCGCAGTGGCTTCCGTCTGACCGTACATTACAAAGAAATCCGCGCCGGGAACTGTTCTGCGTAGTTCATCGATACAGTCGGGAGCAAGCGCTCCGCCAGCCTGAAGAAAGCGCCGCAAACTGGGCAATTTCACGGAACGAAGATTCGAGCGCCTGAGCAGGATGTTGTAGACGGTCGGCACACCAGCAAAAGTCGTGCAGCGATACTTGCCGATTGCTTGCAGGACTTTGTCGGGAAACATGAACCTGGAATCGAAAACGACTCCGCCGCCTTGATAGAGATGAGTGTGCAGAACGCTGGCGCCGAAGCAATAGCTCACCGGCATGATGAGCATCGCTCGTTCATCCATGCCAAGATGCTGGCTGCGGATGATGGCCTCTGTATTCGCGATCATGTTGCGATGGCTGACCATTACAAGCCGGGGAATTCCTGTGGAGCCGGAGGTCGGCATGAGAGCTGCCAAGTCCTCTTCCTTGCGCGAACACGAAACCACTGAGTCAGACGAACAGGGCTCGCACAAACCCACGAACTGAGCGAACCCGTTCTTGCCGATCCATTCCCACCGGACCGGCTTGGAACTCCACGCAGCTCTTGCGTGCGTCTTTTCGCAAATCAAATCGCCGGTGGCCGTGTGTGTGCGCTCATCCAGTAGCACGGGGACGATTCCGGCATACATCGCCCCAAGGTAGGCAAGCGCACTCTCGGGACTCAACCCACAGCTGATGACCATGCGATCATTGGGACGTAATCCTGCGGACAGGAACTGCTTGGCAAATCCGGCTATAGATCCCAGAATTTCCGCAGCATGAAAAGTCTGCCCGCTTGCCGATTCAATCAGGGCAGAATTCTCGCCCAGCCTGTCGACCAGGCGCGCTGCGAAATTCGAATCAGGAAAGCTGGGCATTCCCCACCTTGCCGAGTTTGGATTGCACGATGCGGCAGATTTCCTTGACGTTTTCCATTTCCATTAAATCGTCGACGTCGAAGGTCAATCCGAATTCTTTTTCGAGGCTGCTGGCCAGGGTCACATGCCCCATCGAGTCCCAGGCAGTGACGTCGTCGGGAGTGGTGTTCACTGAGATGGTTTGTGGATCCACGTCGAACGCGGACTTAAACGCCGTCTGTACTCTGGTCAGTACGTCGTCCATAAAACTGATTGGCCTCTTTCTAGAACGGGGTTGTGTTTCGTTCAAAACTTTGAGCGTTCAACAAGGCTCGCGGAACTGTGCATCTACCCTACTTCCTGTGGTGGCCCACGCCATCCTTTCAAGGTACGCGAAACGCAGTGGAATGACTCACAGGGGAGAGAATGCAAATTCAAAGACAGCAGAAAGTACTTACTTCAGGGGGAATTTCACTAATTATAAGCTAAATGACTGTAATCGCGAAGCCCCAGCCCTATCGGCTTTCGACAACTATTCGCCCCATTCGGTCTTGTACGTGAACGTGCCTCTCCCTGATAGACAATTTTCCCGGTGTTGCTCGAGGGCTAGCTCACGCTGGAACCTTGAAGGCCTCCGATACCGAGGCTGTTTCCGATCTTTCCTCAAGCAAAAGCCGTCGAAGTGTGCGCAGGTCGTTCAGCAAGCGCCCGCTGACCTTAAGATGCTGCTCCAGCTTTTCCAATTTATAGAGCACGATCCGCAGAGCGTCCAACTGGCGGGGGGTCCTGGAATCGCCTTCGAAGATGTCGGTCTCGGCCGTTTGTTTGGCTTCTTCGACGGCTTCACGCAGCAACACAAGAAACTCTTGCGCACTCTCGATCGTGTCGAACGCTGTTTGGGACGTCATGGCGGTTCCTACCAGATGGCGAAGATTTCATCAATTACTACGGTGAAGCACAATAGTGCAAATAATCAAGAATGGGAAGTGCATTTCTTCTGCCAGCTTGCATCTACGGTAAATACTTAAAACTAAGGCAGTTACACGCCATTAGAAGCATTAGAGTGGGAATTCGCGCAGAAATCTGCACACCATTGTGAGGCTCTTTCTTGAAGTAGCGTTTTGGTTGCGGCTTTTCGCGGACCTGAACGACCTTGACCCAAAGACGGCCTATTCGGGTTGTCGGAAGAATACGGACATGCCCTGCTGGAGCGAAACTTTGGCGCATGGCGCGTGTTAGATTTGGGCGACTAAGAAAACCTCTGCTCGGGAGTTTAAGAAAACATGTCAGACCGTTTCCCCCATGCGTCTGAAAGTGTGTCTGCCGTACTTGTGATGCTGGTATTGATGGGCGTAGTCGGTTGCGGAGGAGGTTCCTCCCATTCGAATTTTGTGACGCCCCAACCGGGCGGACCGCCAGCTATTAGTAGTTTGTCGACGACGTCGGGCGTTTTCGGTGCCTCCGTACAGATCTCGGGATCAAATTTTGGTGGAAAACAAGGCTCAAGTACTGTCACGTTCAGCGGGACTGATGCGTCGATCGCGAAATGGAGCGATAGCGCGATCGTAGCGAAAGTTCCTTCGGGTGCTTCGTCTGGCAACGTTGTTGTGACGGTAGACGGTACGGCCAGCAATGCGGTTAATTTCAACGTTGTTACATTGCAGACAGGCACGATCCTACCTTCGAACTTTGGTTTTCAGTGCGGGCCCGGAGATACCGCAGACTGTGAAGGATCAGGCCAAGGCATCGTCGTATGGCCGACCACACAGGCTCAACCAGGTCTACTACGCCTGCATGATGCTGGAACCCAGTGGGCAAACATGGATAAGGGCGGAGGTCAGTACGATTTTACCGAACTCGATCAGTGGCTCGATAAAATCGCGGATCATCAACCTGTTGAGGTATCCCAAGTGTTTACGTGGGTGCCATGCTGGGATGCTCCCTCGCCTTGTACTGCGCCGCCAACCGCACCCGCTGGCACAAGCACCGCGCCCGGTGACCTAGGACCTGGCGGAAGCCCCAGCTTTAACGCATTTGTTACGGCATTCGTCCAGCATTGCAATTCCAATAATCACTGCGTGAAAGATTACATCCGCTACTACGAAATGTGGAACGAGTGGGATTTGAGTTTTCACTGGAGCAGTTGTGGCACCACACCTACTGACTGCATGGTTGCTCTCTACAACATGGTAGCGCCTGCCGCCGCGATCATTCGGAGCAACGTTCCCAACGCGGTAATTCTCACTCCTTCTACCACAAAATACAGTGATACAGGGTTGGGGTATCTTACCGATTTCCAGAACTGGCTGAACTACGAGACAAACACTGGACGGATTTCTGACTGGGTTGCATGGCACGCATACTTGACCAACGGCGATACTATGATCTTTAGTCCAGAAGAGCAATGGAGCAACATTAACGCGAATTATCTGACCGCACAGACTAACATTCCCAATTGGGCCACTGTTCCGTGGGCAAATACAGAAACTAACTTCAACGGTGCGCCGCCTCCCAACGGTCTGAACTACACCTGTCCGTCATCATCTTCGGCGAACCCGCCAACAACTTTCAGTCCCGACGACTGCACCGGGATGATCGTTCGCTGGCAACTGCTGCACGACTCGAATGGGGCAGCCGGCGTTTTCTGGTACAAGTGGAACGAAACGATCGGTGGCAATCAGCAATACGAAACCGCCTACTACTACATGATGCAGTATCTGGCCGGCGGCAAGTTCGCTGGGCCTTGCACGTTTGTGGCTGGGGGCGGCGTCTCGACCTGGACCTGCAGCTTCAAAGAGGCCAGTGGCACTCAGGCCCTTTGGGTCTGGACTCCGAACGAGGCTGGCACTAGCTTCTCCGTGCCCTCCGGATACGTCGACTACCTCGATCTGACTGGGAATAAGACCAGCGTCACGAGCGGACAGTCCATCACGATAGGCGTAATGCCGATCATGCTCGAGCAATAGACTTCAGTTAAACGCCTTAGTCGGGAAGCCGCTTCAGCTGGGCGGTTTCCCGTTTTTTTTCACAGGAAATTTATCGGAAGCCGTGGCGGCTTAGCTTTAACGCCGTTATATAATCACCCGAACGTAGTAACCCAAGAGTCCTGTTGCGGTCCCAGCAAGCGATTCAAGTTCCAAGTTGGCACAAGGTACGGATTTTTCTTAAGTTCATGCACCTTCGTGACTAGCGTTCAATTTTGTCCACGTGCAGACTCAGCTGAACGAAGTACGGACATTTTTGAAGTTTCGGTCCCAGCGAGACAGCAAAGAAGCTGTTCTTACGTAGCGTCACTAAATCGTTCTTTGACTCTGGCCAATCTTTACCAAGGAGATCCCCCAAATGCGGAAGTCCTGCGCATTTCTTTCCTTTGGCCTGGCGTGTGTCATAGGAGTGGCGTTACCGAGTTTCGCCGGTTCGGAAGCCGAAGCCAGACCTGGCAGCATTCATCCCATCACAGCGCAAAGTTGGAGCTTTGAGTGTGTCGATTCAAGCTCCTGCGGCAGCAACGGCAAGTGGATCACCACCAGATCCCAGCCCGGAACAGTACGACTCTGGGATTCGGGGACGGCCTGGGCTGTCCTGAATACCGGCACCAACACCTACAACTGGACCAAGCTGGATACCTGGCTTGATATGATCGCGCAACATCAGCCGATGACGGTGATTTTCACCTTTGGCCACATACCCTGCTTCATCGCTACCATTGCGTGCAGTAAAGGCCAGTACTGGTCGGGAAGTATCCCCAAAGACTTGAACGCCAATGGCAGCCAGACCTTCACCAACTTCGTAACGGCGCTTACGAAGCACTGCTCGCCTGCCGGGCACTGCGTAAAGAGCTACATCAAGTTGTATGAAATATGGAACGAGCCGAGCTTGTCGCATTACTGGAGCGGCACGGTGAACCAGCTGTACGACATGTTCCGGCCGGCCGCGCCGATTATTCGTACCAACGTACCGGGAGCGATCATCTCGACTCCTCCCATCAGTGGCGGCAATACGGCGTACATCGGAAGCTGGCTGAGCCTGGAAAATACGAATGGCAGGTTGTCGAACTACTACGGGTTCCACTCGTATCTCAGCGGATATGAGCCGGAAACCCGCATCAACATGGTCGGCCGGATGGTAACCGCCAAGAATAACGCTGGCTGGACGACTACCCCTTGGATGAACTCGGAAACAAACTTTGAAGTCAGCACCGACGTATGCACCAGCAGTGTCCAAGATTGCCAAGGACAATTGGTGCGTTGGCACGTATTGCAGCTCGCTTACCAGGGCGGCAATGGCGGTGCGGCCAACGTGGGCTGGTATAACTGGCCGAGCATCAATAACTACGACACCTTCTACTACACGATGATGCAATGGCTGATCGGAGGCAATTTCACGACGTCCTGCTCAAGCAGCGGCACGGTGTGGACCTGCCCGTTCAATGAGGGCAACGGTCATTCAGCACTCATCGTGTGGGACAGCAACGGCACCAGCCGGTACACGCCTGCAGCTCAATACGTGGATTACAAAGAATTCAACGGCACGTATGGCGGCGCGAAAGTAAACATCCAACCGGGTCAGCTCACCAACATCGGATTGATTCCGATCATGTTCGAGAACTGAGCGGACGAAGCGTAATAGCCGGTCAGAATAAAAAACAGCGGCTGAGACGACTCAGCCGCTGTTCCTTTTGCGCGAATTAGGCTGGGCAGCGTTTACTAGAACTGAGAACCGTACTGGCCCCGGAAAATGCGCGTCTGCCATGTGTAGCAATTGCTCGATGGCTGACCGCAGTTGGTGGTTCCGGTCTGGTTCTTGTTGAAGTACTCGCCGAGACCATAGAAGGTCATGTTGTCGGTCGAGTCGATCGAAGTAGCGGCGTACTGACCGAAACGGTCAGTGTTCTCTTCGTCGCCCGCACCTTGCACAATCAGAGTTGGCTGATCAAACGTTGCGTTACCCCAGGGCAAAACTGTGAAATAAACACCAGGATGCGCTTGCGTACCTGAGGCAGTGAAGGCAAAACCCATGTTTCCTTTCTGGTCGAGGGCGGCGCTCGGCATCAGGAAGAAGAGACTTCCATTCGGATCCTGCAAGTCCGGAGGCCCTGAGTTCGAACCGCTGTTGACGACCACCGACGCTTTGCCTTTAGAGACGCTAAGAATGTAATACCGCACGCCGGTGCGCTGATTATTCGTGCTTTCCATCACTACGTGGGAAGCAGTCAAGAACTGCCCATTCGGTCCGCCAGACGACGAAACGAGGCGATTGAAAGTCAGCCGGTTGGCCATACGGTCTCCCAGCGAATCCAGGCATGGAGTGCTGTAGTTTCCGCAGGACGGCTTCCCGTAGGCCCCGATGGTCCCAGTGCTAGTGCTGGGTTCCGGGACACAGTAGGTGTTGAGTGTCTGGTTCGGCTTCGAGGTGTTGTAGCAGCCCGGAGTGTACGGCGTTACGTTAACGGCGCTCGGTCCAGTAAAACCAGCAGCCCCCCAAGTGAAAAGAGCGAGTTGATTGGAAGTGCATGGTGTTGTCGTGCTGGTGCAAGGATGCAAGCCGGCAAGTCCCTGCTGCGCGTTGCTGGGATTCACAATCGCCAAGAAGTACTCCGGCTCTCCGAGAGCCGGCGCCGCGGAACTATCGATGTCAGCAACATCGACGGAGTGAATCAACGATGGGCGATCACTGATGGGAATGGTGTAGGTATAGCACTTCATCGGGTTGGTGGTATTGCCGATCACGATGTCCGAGCGGTCGAGCCTACACGCTTCAATGCCCGATTGTATGTACCCAGAGTTGGGATCCTGCAGATCGAACGTGATGTAGAACCCGTCCGACCAGGTTCCGATACGCGGCCAATCCGGGAAATAGGACCGGTATGCGCCAGTCGTGCAATTGTTCGAGGCGGGTGTACAAGGAATGACCCCAGCCATCTTGTATTCATACGAATACCAATGAACATTCGGGCTTGAGAGGTCGCTTCCGGAACTCGCGGCAATACACCAGGCGGACTGGTGGAGGCCCCCGTTGGTGAAGACGACGCGGCGGTTAATCACGAATGAGTTGTCCAAGCGATCGAAGATGACTTGCACATTGCCAGCCTGGCTCGTATTGCATTCGGGCTGCGTCGTTTTTGACCATAGGACCGCGACATTTACAGGAACGGCGGTTGTTCCGCCAAGAGTGGTGAAAATCGGCTGGCCTGTTTCTTTGTCAAAGGCCTGAATGTACTGAGGATTGACCCACTCGAGCACTTGGCCATTTTGTCCCGCAACCGTCGGACCGACCGCAATGTTTGGGTCTATATTCGGCCCGAGGTTGTCATAGAACTGATAGCCGGTACCGATGTTCTCCTGGGCGTCGATGCCCTCGACAGAAATTCCACTCCACGATCCGGACGTACACACGCCGGATTGGCAAATCGGAAATGGGGCCGTGGTCGTGTATTCGGCAACCTGGGTAGTCGTAAAAGGGCCAGCAATCGTACCGGGCTGGCAATCGCCACCACCGGGGCAAGCCTTCGCAAGGCTCGGAGTGGCCAACAGCGTTGCGACTAAAAACCAACTCTTCATGTGCATTGTTCTCTTCTCTTCGAACCGGAATGTTACTTCGGTAATACCCCTTGCCCCACGTCCTGGTACTGCAAATACAGCACTCGGGACACCAGAACTAAACCAGGCTTATTGCACAACCGCAAGCACTTACACGAGTGGGGAGGGGTTGTGGCGCAATCCTTTGCACACGCGTGGAAAGGAAAAATCGCATCCGGCGGCAATGTGAAAATGCCTTCACCACACTGCCGCCAGATTCGTTGTTCTAGTTCTTCCCAACGCCGACCAGTGAAATATTGTGCGGGGTGCCGGGGGCGTTGTCTCTGATCACCACGTTGGCCGTTTCAGGGCCCAACAGCGAGGGCTTGAACGTCACGGTGATGACGCACTTCTGACCTAGGGTGAGAGAAGTGCACGTGTTGGTTTGAGTGAAATCGGCAGCATTCGTACCGAGCACCGTAATACCAAAGATGGTTAAGGTAGAGTTTCCGTTGTTCACCACCGACATGGGCTGTGAAATCGTGGTGCCGATAGTCGTTGCAGGATACGTCCAGCAAGGATTGCCGAGATAGACCCCAGGATGAGTCGGGGGACCGAGCAATCCGAAAATGTCGAGTGTGTTTTGCGTGCCTACGTAGACTTTGCCATTAGCGATGGTGGGAACGGCAAACTTATTGGCGCAACCACCACGGTCACGAAGAACACCATTCGTAAGTGCCGATGCGCTGTTGTAGAGCATGTTCGACACGTTGGTTGCGTCATAGGCGTAAAGAACGGCGGAGGTGGCACCGGGCTGAACTCCGAGTGCCGACGGACGTTCAATTGCCCAAACGATGCCGTTCGACGTACCACTCGATGAGACGGAAGGAGTCGCTCCGACCGGGAAGATATTGCTGCTCTGTGCAGTGGGAGAGGCCGAAAGCAGGCCATTGGAGACGGTGTACATCTTCAGGGCATCACCGTTGCCACCCTCTTCCGTGACGCCAGCTGCATAGACATAAGAGCCGCTAGAGCCCTGCCAATAAGCTGGACTGCTCCAATATCCGCGCGCAGAGCCAGGTACTTCCTCGACGGCTTGATCCTGCGTCGTGTTGTATTTTCCCAGATTGTCCCGATTCAGAAGATAGATGCGGCTCGTAGCGGGGTTGGAATCGCAAGGAGTTCCGCCCTTGCCCGCAATTAGCACTTCATTTGGCGTATTGCCTGACTGGGTCGGCAGGGCCATCGGACCTGCAGAACCCAAATCCAGATCGTTCAATCGACGGCAGGCCTGATCGTTTGGCTCAAAGTAGTCAAGTACGTTCAGATTCGCGTCGAGTTTCAGCAAGCTGTCGCCGTAGTCGACGCCGCCGGTGTTGGCGTCAAACAGGGTATCGCCGATTGCCGCGTAAATGTCGCCGGCAGAATCTGCCACCAACCCGTTCCCAGAACCCCAGACACCGCCGCCGGTCGTGTTCGGCGCGGTATTGAAGATCGCAGTTTGCGCTAATGTGTGTGCGTCGTAGCCCATGATCCAGCCATGTTCAGCTCCGGCCCATCCGATGTAGACGGTACCGTTGAGCAGAAGCAGGCCGGCACGCTGAATGTCTTTCAGGGTGTTGAAATACACGGTTCCGTTCTTGCTGCCTGCTCCAGTGCCTGGCACGGAGCCGGCGATGTTTACGGGTCCGCCAAACTTTTCTTTGCCGGTGGTGATGTCGATGGCGTGCAGCGTTTGATAGAAGGTGTTCGTCTTCGTGTTGTCGGTTCGCGTCACGAGGTACATCGTGAGGCTGGCCGGATCAATGACCGGGGTTGAGGTGATACCGTACATCGGGTACACGCCGCAACTGATCGATGTCTGGCCATCCGTCTGGCAGGAAACTGGCGTGATCCCGGAGGCCCGATTGATGAAGCTAACGGACCAGAGAGGTGCTGACTGGCGACCGTCGGCGTCGAAAGCGTAGAGGCTGTCGTTTTGCGTCTCCACATAAACGACGTTGCGGATGCCCTTCCCCGGAATGCTGACATTCGGAACGTAGAGCGGCTGAGAGTACACCTGCCCGTCTACCGAATACGAATATATTTTGCCGAAGGTGGTTGTGTTCACGTTTTGAGGCGTGAGAATTGTTTCGGCCGTGTTCTGTCCAGTTCTGCCGACATCGTTGTGCTGCGTCAGTACGCCACTGAACGATTGCGCATTGGCAAAGGTAAAGCATGCCAGCAACAGTGACACGAGAAGTGCCGCCGTGCGTAAGGGTCGTTGATCCTTATTCTGAGTCATCGATCATCCTCTTCTTAAGTTTGAGGGCCCATAGGACCTGGAATGAAGTTGAACGTGCACGTGCGTGGAGATGCGAAGCCCGTCGAGTTGGGCATTACAGCGAGTTCTTACTTACCGACTCCGAGAAGGTACATATTGTGCGGACTGCCCGCGGTACTGTCGGTGATCGTTACGTAAGCAGTCTCTGGCCCAAGCATTGATGCCGTGAAGGTTACGGTAACGACGCATTTCGTGGCTGACCTCAGTGTGGCGGGACAATTGTTGGTTTGGGTGAAATCGGCCGAGTTGGTTCCAGTGATCTTGATGCTGCTGATCGTCATCGCCGATTTACCGTTGTTGCCGAGAGGGAGCGCCTGGCTAACGGGCGTTCCGACAGTCGACGCAGGAAAAGTCCAGCACGGATTCAAGAACAAAAGATTTGGGCCTGTCCGTGAACTGACTAATCCGTAAACATCAAGTTGGTTTTGGGTACCGACGTACACGCGACCCTTGGCGACCGTCGGAACGACGAACTTGCCGGCGCAACCTCCCTGGTCCAGCGGATAGGTGAAGCCCAGAGCCTGCTTGCTGTTGTACAGCATGGTCATATTGGTGGCGTTGTAGGCGTAGAGAACCGCGGGGGCAGTGCCGGGCATCACATTCAATGCCTGTGGGCGCGAAATCGCCCACACGATGCCATTCGAATTGCCATTCGCCGAAATAGCAGGGGTAGCTCCGACCGGGAAAGTATTGGAGCTTTGTGCGACCGGGGATGTCGACAGCAATCCATCAGTGACGCTGTACATCTTGAGAGTATCGCCGTTGCCGTTGGTTCCGTTCTGGCCTGCGGCATACACGGCCGCACTAGTGGCGCCCTGCCAGTACGCGAAACTGCTCAAATAACCGATACCCGAACCAGCAACTTCTTCGACGTCCTGATCCTGCGTCGCATTGTATTTGCCCATGTCGTCTTGGTTCAGGAGATAGATCGGACTTGCAGCGGGGGAGTCACAAGGACTTCCTCCCTTCCCGGCAATCAGCAACTCGTCGGGCACGTTGCCTGATTGCGGGGGAAAAATCACGGGACCGCCTCCGCCGATATCCAAGTCGTGGGTCTGACGACAAGATTGATCCTTTGGAGTGAAGTAATCGATCACGTTCAGCGAAGAGTCGAACTTCAGCACTGTGTCGCCGTAATCCGATCCGCCGGTATTCGCATCGAACAGCGCGTTGCCCGACGCGGCGTAGATGTTCCCGCCAGCATCTGCAGCGAGTCCATTTCCTGACTGCCAGACGCCGCCTGCAGAAGCATTCGGCGTTGTATTGAAGATAGCAGTCTGCGTCAGAGTTTTGGAGTCATAGCCCATAATCCAACCGTGAGGGCTCCCTGCCCACGCGATGTACACGGTGCCGTTCAGCAAGAGCAGCCCGACGCGCTGAATATCCCGGAGGGGATCGAATGAAACTCTTCCATTCTTGCTGCCAGAGCCTGTCCCAGGGACAGAACCCGAAATATTTACCGGGCCACCGAACTTCTCGGTCCCATTGGTGATGTCGATCGCATGAAGGGTCTGAAAGTACGTGCCATTGTTGTTGGTCCGCGTGATCAGATAGATCGTACTGCTGCCGGAATCAATCACAGGTGTTGCGGTGATGCCATAGATCGGATACACGCTGCAGCCGATGATTGCTTTGCCATTCACCTCGCACGCAACCGGCGTAATCCCTGCTGCCGGATTGATAAAACTGACTTGCCAAAGCGGCGCAGATTGCAAGCCATCGGCATCGAAGGCATAAAGACTGTCGTTTTGCGTTTCAACGTAAACAACGTTGTGCACGCCTTTCCCCGGTATCGTCACGTTCGGAACGTAGAGTGGCTGGCTGTAGATCTGTCCGTCCACTGAATAGGAGAAGACCCTGCCGAATGTCGCGGCCTTTACATTCTGCGCTGTGAGAGTCGTCTCCCTGAGATTCTGGCCAGTTCGGCCGTTATCGTTCTGCTGCGTCAATACGCCCGTGAAATTTTGGGCCTCTGCGGGAGTATGGGAAGCAAACATGAGCGCCACGAGCACGCCGGCACTGGCGAGCCCCTTCTTCGTGTGCTGATGCATATGCAATCCTCATTTGTTGAAATCATGACTCGGCCCACAGTGCAAGAAACCAAAAAACCTGGTTAGTTCTGTCCCACTCCAATGACGTAGACGTTGTGTGGACTGCCTATGGCATTGTCGGTGATCGTTACGTAGGCCCATTCCGGCCCCAGCATCGACGCGGTGAAATTCAACGTAATTACGCACTTCACACCCGGCGATAACGATGTGCAATTGTTGGTCTGTGAGAAATCGGCAGCGTTATTTCCAGTGACCGCGACCTTGCTGATGGTTAATTTGGAGTTTCCGTTATTGACGACGGGCAGCTGCACGCTCACAGCTGTGCCGATGCTTGAAGGGGCAAATGTGTAGCAGGGGTTATTAAGGTAGACGCCGGGACCGGTCTGCGAACCCAACAATCCGAAAACATCGAGTTCGTTCTGTGTTCCCACATACACTTTGCCGTTAGCAATCGTCGGAACTGCGAACTTGTTCGCACAGCCTCCGCGGTCGCGGTATACGTTATGCGACAGCGCTTCCGCGCTGTTGTAGAGCGATTGCATAATGCCAGTGGTGTTCAACTTCTCTGCGTCATAGGCATAGAGAACGGCGGCGCCATCGCCGGGTTGGGCGCCGAGAGCGTCCGGCCGTTCGATTAACCACAGGATGCCGTTCTTGTTGCCGTTCGCGGAAATCGAAGGAGTAGCCCCGGCTGGATACCGATTCGTGCTCTGCGCGTAACGAGACAACCCTCCCGTCGACAACTTGTGCATCCTGAGGAAGTCTCCGGTCTGCGGATTTACGTCTGTGCCAGCGGTATACACATACGCGCCCGTCGTCCCCTTCCAGTAGGCGGGACTGCTCCAGTAACCTGCTGGTGCACCGACGATGTCCTGAAGATCGGCATCCTTGGTGGCGTTATATCCACCCAGCGCTTTCGGATTGAGAAGATACATACGGGTTGCGGTCGGATTGCTGTCGCACGGAGTGCCGCCTTTGCCAGCGATCAACAGCGCGTAAGGGATAGTGGGGGACGGAGTCGGGAACAACATCGGCCCGGCGGATCCAAGATCCAGATCGTTCAGCATGCGGCAGGACTGATCTTTCGGAGTGAAATATTGCTGCACATTGAGTTTGCCGTCCAGTTGCAACACGCTGTCGCCATAATCGGGGCCGCCAGTATTAGCGTCGAAAAGCGCATCACCGATCGCGGCATAAATATTTCCCAGGGGATCTGCGACTAAGCCATTTCCAGATGCCCAGATGCCCCCTTGTTGGGCATTTGGCGTTGTATTGAAAATTGCGGTTTGCTGCAGCGTCAGAGCGTCGTAGCCCATGATCCAGCCGTGCGCCGCTCCCGCCCAGCCGATGTAGACATCGCCGTTGAGTAAGAGCAATCCCGCGCGCTGTACATCTCTCAGCGGATCGAAATAAACCGTGCCCCCTTGGCTTCCTGTACCCGTGCCCGGTACCGAACCTGAAATATTGACGGGGCCGCCAAACTTCTCCGCCCCGGTGGTGATGTCAATGGCATGCAGCGTCTGAAAGTAGTTGCCATTATTGTTGGTACGAGTCACCAAATACATAGTGCTGGTGGTGGGATCGATCACCGGCGTCGAGTTAATGCCGTAGATCGGGTACACGCCGCAGCTTATGTCTGTCTGACCGTCCGTTTGGCAGGGGACCGCGGTGATTCCCTGCGCCGGGTTAATGAAACTGACCTGAAAGAGAGGGGACGACTGCTTGCCATCTGCATCGAGCGCGTACAAGCTGTCGTTCTGTGTCTCGACGTAGATGACGTTGTGTGTGCCCTGGCCTGGAATGCTCACATTCGGCACATAAAGCGGCTGCGAATAGACCTGCCCATCCACCGAGTACGAGAAGAGCTTTCCGAACGTATTGAAGTTCACGTTCTGGGGAGTGAGGAACGTCTCGTTGAGATTCTGACCAGTTCGAGCGTTATCGTTGTGCTGAGTTAGCACACCGCCGAAAGATTGAGCTGCTGCAGATGCAAAAGAAGCAAAAATAAGCGCCACGAGCACGCCTGCGCTGGCGAGCCTCTTCTTCGTGTGCTGAGGCATGGGCAATCCTTTTTTGTTGAAATCGTAACTGGGCCCACAGCAAGAATCGTCGTTGGTTGCAAGTGACTACAGTTGAGATGGAGTGTTGTGGTCGGCTCTGTATACTACCGCTTGATCCCGAAAGCTAGAATGCTTTGAGGAAATCCCGAATGCGTTATTTACCGATATTTTGCGTGTTAATTACCACTCTTGGTTTTGCACAACAAGAACAAAAGCCCTCGGATGTGCCACCCGAATATCAACCGCCCATTCTCCGCGACAAAGACGACCAGGTGGCTTTACCCAAATCGGCGGCTAACGTAAGCCCGGAAATGGCGGTTATTACAATCAAAGGTCTGTGCGAGAAGCAAGCGCCCTCATCTACATCCCCTTGCGAAACAGTCGTGACTCGCGCACAGTTCGAAAAGCTGACAAACGCTCTGTTGCCCAACATGAAGCCTTCATTCCAGCTTCAGGTGGCTCGCGGTTATCCGGATCTGCTTGAAATGGCGCAGGCGGCAGAGGCCCGCGGAGTAGACAAAACCTCTCGTTTCCAGGAGCGGCTCGAGTTTGCCCGGCTTCAGATTCTCTCGCAAGAACTGGTGCGGCGGATCGACGAAGAATCGTCGCACGTTCCTGACCAAGACATCGCTGACTACTATCGCGACCACGCTGCTGATTACAACACGGCCACGATGGAGCGCCTGTTCATTCCCAAGCAGCAAGGACAATCCGGCGACAAGATGTTGCGAGTCGCCGAGGAATTACGAGCAAAAGCGGCGGCCGGCGGAGATTTCATGGCGCTTCAGAAGCAAGCGTATGACGACGCCGGTATGGCCGATGTTCCACCCAACCCAAGCTTGGGGAAGGTTAAATTGGCAGATCTTCCCGAGACCCACGCGTCAGCTTTTGCCATGAAACCGGGCGAAGTCTCACAAGTCTTGACGGATTCCACCGGACACTATGTTTACAAACTGGACAACAAACAGGTTCAGACGCTCGAGCAGGCAAAGAATGAAATCCACAAGATTCTTCAGAACCAACATAAAGAGCGGGTGATGCAAGAACTGCGTCGCCCTTTCACCACTGAGTTGAATCCGTCGTACTTCGGAACCACTGAGCGATCGGCTGGTTCGAAGGAACCGAAATCCAAATAACAATCTCTAGGTGAAAAAGCGCAAGGGAAGGAACTCGACTCCCTTCCCTTGCGATGTGAAAACACGGCTAAAGGCTACGGGTTGACAACTTGGAAGAAGCTCACCGAACGGCTGGTGATGAAATTCAGGTCGCCGTCGTATACGGCCGTGATCTTCGTCTTACCGACGTTTAGAGCCGAGGTCGTATAAGTGGCAACGCCACCTTTCATCGCAGCTTGTCCCACTGGTTCGAACACCACGATTTCTCCATCCGGCGGAGGGCCATTTTTGGATGTAACCGTCGCGGTAAAGGTAACCGGCTGGCCCTGGACCGACGGATTCAGTGACGAAACACAAGTGATCGTGGTTGCTGAGGCATGCGGGTTTACTTCGAAGACCGCTCCTTCTCCGCTTGAACCGCCTCCGAAAGTTGTACCGTAGAGGTAGTTCCCGCTATCAAGGAGCAAGGTGGAATACGACACTGCACCATTCTCACCGATGAAGGGCTGCAACGATCTCTCCTGATACGAAGTACCGTTGAAAGCCAGCATGTAGACGATTCCAGCGCCGTTTTTGCCGCCAGCCGTGGTCGCTCCATAGACATTCGACGCAGAATCGACGACAACCCCGCCGTAGGGCTTGGTTCCGTTATTGCCAAATGAGTACAGAATCTTCTCGGTGTACTTCCCGGTGCTGCCTTTTACCAGTTTGTAAACAACTCCCAGATTGTTCTTGCCACCGGCTACCGTGGTTCCGTAGATATTACCCGCGCTATCGAGAAACGGCGTTCCATTTGGAGTCGTACCCTGAAGCTGGGCAGCAAAAGTAAACAGCGTGGACATGAACCAGCCGCCGCTACCATTTGGCTGAAGTTTAAAAACTGTGGTGTTCGTTGTGCCGTAAAGAGCGGATGTGTCCGCCGCCAGTCCTGCGAAACTCGTAGGAATGCTGAGAATCACCTGTTCAGTCCATGTGCCGTTACCCGTGGGACTCAATTCAAAGACGGCGCCGTTGCCTCCTCCACCGCCATTGTAGGTGGTGCCGTAGAGATTTCCCTTCGGATCGATCACCACACCATTGATCGGGTTGGCGCCGTCCGGCTGCCCGGCAAAGTTGTAAATAACGTTGTAGTTCCACGTGGAACCCGAGGGGGTGAGTTCAAAAACTATACCGTTTCCGAGCGAGCCTCCAGAGAATGCCGTCCCATATAGATTACCCTTGCTATCAAAAGCCACCTTCGTGAAGGCCGGATTCTGTCCGTCCGTGCAACTTGGAGACGCTGGGCAGAAGTTGTAGAGGACGCTCTCGTTCCATCCGCCGGTACCGTTCGGTGTAAGCTCGAAGACAGTTCCGAAACCGTACAGACCACCGTTGTAAGTCGTTCCGAAGATGTTGGGACCATGGAAAGTTAGAGTCGAATAGGGATTAGCGCCATCAGGAGTGCCGGTAAAATTGTAGAGCACGCTTTCGGTCTGAGCATGGGCCGGCTGAAATGCAACAATTAGCAGTGCCGATAGCACAGCTAGGGTCAGGGCGCCGCGACAAACGGCGACGTACGAGACTTTTTGACCGCGATTCGTCACTGCTAAATGCATAGTCTTTCTCCTTTGAACTATTCCTTTCGAACCTGAGCCTGGGGGGAGGGCCGAATAATTTAAGGGAGTGCGGCTGAGAAGACCGCTCTTTGTATTCTGGAACCTCTGCTCAGACTATATTTCCGGTGGGGAGACGCCGGTAAGGTAGAGTCGGTTAAACTTCCTTGGCGTGAATAGTAACTTTGACTAATCAGACTGTCAAGGAAGATTCGAGCGGCGCTGTAATCAGTAGGGCTGTCCGAAACACAGCATCAACTTATGAGGGGGAGTAAATGGGTTTCTTTCTGAAATCGTTCTTTGCTTTCAGTTTTTCTCTGGTGCTCGGGTCATGTATGACAGCCCAAACCAATCAAAACGACAATCCGACTTCAGCAAAACCAGCGGATACGGGGCAAAAACCGAGTCCACACATTACGGCAGCCAGCTTCGGGTTCCAGTGCGGGACGGGTAAGCTCACTAACTGCCCGAACGCGACTTGGCCGACTACAGTCGCTCAGCCGGGGATGCTTCGACTGTGGGACTCACAGGTGCAGTGGCATCTGCTGAACAATTCTCGGGGAGGTTATAACTGGCGCCTGCTCGACGCCTATCTGGATACGATCGCGACACATCAACCACGCGACGCGATGTATACCTTCGGTTATACACCCTGTTGGGATACTAAGGGAGAGTGCGAACGTGCCTGGGGCTCGACTTATCCGCCCGATGACCTCACCGTAAGCGGGAGTCAGTCGTTCAATGCTTTTGTAACTGCACTGGTGACTCACTGCTCACCCGCGGGGCATTGCGTCAAAGATTACGTCAAGTACTGGGAACTGTGGAACGAGGCTAATACAGACAACTACTGGCACGGCACTATTTCGCAACTCTATGACTTAATGGCCCCGGCGGTCCCGATCATTCGCGCCAAGGTACCAGGCGCCTTGGTTCTCACGCCACCTGCCAATCGCGGAGATAGCGACTGGATGAGGAACTGGTTGAACGAAGAAAACAAAAGGGGAAGGTTGTCCGATATCTATTCCTTCCACCTTTATCTTCAGGGCCAGACGCCCGAATCACGCTTTCCGACAATTCGGGATATGGTGGATCTGAAGAATAGCACCCCCGGCTGGGCGAATACTCCCTGGATGAACAGCGAGACAAATTTTGATGCGGCCCGCTTCGCTTGTAGTGAGCGATACGGTTCTGATGGCTGCATCGGCCAAATGGTGCGCTGGCACCTTCTACATTTCGCGCTGGGCGCTCAGCAAGTAAGCTGGTATTTCTTCAATACCACCATCGGCCACAGTCCGGAGCTCAGCAGCGCCTACAAAACCATGATGGACTGGCTGGTCGGAGGATACTTCCCTTCTGGCTGCGCGCTGAACGGCAATGTGATTACTTGCCCGTTCGTTCAGGCGAACGGTCATCACGCACTTTTTGCTTGGACCATGAATGGCGAGACTTCCTACTCACCAAATGGCCAGTATGCGACATTCAAAGCTCTGGGCGGGAATGCAACTCCGATTGCTAGCGGACAGAAAATCACGCTCACCGGAAAGCCGATTATGCTCGAGGCGTCGAACTGACCAATTCTGGGGTTCGAACTTGGCCGAACTTCTCGTGCCAACGCCGGAACAGATAGCCGTTGGTGACAGGGGTCAGGTTGTACTGCGCAATGGTTTTGAACAGGGCCTCGAGTTTATCCCACTCCCCGTTCTGATCGATCTCCCAGCTGTGGAAGTAGAGGTGCGCCATTCCGCCGTTGCGGGAAACGTCCTCCAGCGCGCAGATGAATTGCGCTACCCAAGGCACGGTGGACTTGAAAATTGTCATGTACTTGTAAGCCCCACTGAAGTTCTGTTCCAGTAGACAGTGCCGGAGCTGAATGTACGAAGGATAAGTATTGGCGTAGGTGCTGATATCCCACAAAAAGGGATTCTTTGGGAAATCGTTGACGAAGTACCGGCAGGTGCGTCCAGCAAGGAAACCGGCTTCCCGGACTTGGGCCTCGAGCCGCCGGTTGAACTTCCCGCCTGGATAACAGAAGGCGATAACCTCGTGCCCGAGGGTGTCTTCTGAAAATTTCTTGCCGTCGATAATCTCTTGCCATGCGCGCTGCGGCGAAAGCTTAGTGAGGCGGATATGGTTCAGAGAATGACTACCGACCTCGAACTGGCGATCGATCTCCCTGATCTTGGCCGCTTCCATGATGATGCGCTCGTCGTTTACGCCGGGAATATAGAAAGTAGCCGTCAGACCGTACTTGTGCAGGAGGTCAACGGTGCGCAAGTCCGTCGGATGGCCATCATCGACGCTTATCGTGACGTACTTCTCACAAGCCTTGGCAGGGTTGCTCGAAAGCTCGTGCGGATTCCTGTTCATTTAGTTATCCCCAAGGATATGCATTTCTTCTGTTGTGGACTCTCGCCGTGGGGGACTTTCAGCGATATCCAGACGAAGTTTTGCATTTCACTGCAACTACGACCCGAGACTTGAAGCCTCTGTTTTTCCCACAGCCCCAACTTCGCGCTTATAGTACTTCATCGCGAAATAGGGCATTTTGAACATCTTTCCTGTTCGGTTAAGTCTTCCTGATTCCGTAAGAAGTCGGTAGAGCCATTCTATTCCGATAGCTTGCGTCCATTTCGGAGCCCGCTTCTTGCGTCCGGAGACAAAGTCGAGAGTACCGCCCAAACCGTAAGCACAGCGCACTCCCAGGCGGAAGAGTAAATTAGCATTCTGCGAGATCCACATCTCTTGCTTGACGGGACCAAAACAGACCACGAGATGAGTCGGACGAAACTCTGAAATTCTGCTGAGGATGTCCTCATTCCATTTCTGGTCCGCGATGTCAGAGGCGAATGATGGTGAGAATCCTTCGACAGCAAGTTCAGGGTAGCGGGCCTTTAACACGTCCAGCGCACCCTTATTCGCCTCGGGATCTGCGCCGAGTAGGAAAATACGCTCATTACGCTTTGAGGCATGTTCGGCCAGGTTGTAAATGAAATCCGAGCCCGATAATTTGCGCAGCCCACGTCCTGGATAGAGCAGTGAGCACATGTGGTGAATCACTCTTCCATCAATCGTGTTCACCGTGTGCTTCAGAATAGACTCGAATGCCGGATTCTCATGCGCATAGGAGAAGATTTCTGCATTGACCGTGACGACATGTTTGAGTCTGTCATTGTCACTCGACAATAGATCGTCCGTATCCATCGACTGCAGCAAGATCTTCCCGAAACGAACCGCGCATGGCTCGCCGAACTGCGCGCCTTTCGCGTGGGACTTGATGGGGAACTTCGACTCCTTGGTGGTGATGTGACGCTGAATCCACTCTGGGTCCTTGTATTTCAGTTTTCGGTACGTCTGCCATGCGGAAAGTGGGAGGACGGAAAAACAGATACGTGGAGCGATGTCCCAAGTGCGGAGCGCCAGCATCAGGAGTTGGTCCTTGAAGCGTTCCGATAGGGTCGGCTTAGCGACATCAATCTGCGCAAAGCGAGCAGACAACATCCAACTATCACCAAACTGCGATTTCCAGAGGGTCTTGTATCTGGAGATTTTTGCTCCGAGTTCGGGTGGTACCGATTCCTTCTTCTCCTTTTTAGCGACAATCTTGTCGCCCATCGCGAGTTTGTGATGGCCGCCTTCGAAAACCGCCGTGCGGTCGGCTTTGCTCAAGACTGTCATGGCAGGATCGAAGGGCAACTGCAGGAACTGGCAGATGCCGCGCATCGTTGGATCGGTCTTTTCGATGAGATCGCGGAAGTGAAGCTGGTGAACCCGTGCGCCCATCGAAATTATTTTTTCAACCTGCTTTTTCAGAATGCGTGATGCCAGGAGCGCCTTGTGCGTCATACCCGGCCGCGTGAACCACAACGCGGTCGCCCGCGCCTTGATCACACTGAGGCAAACTTCTTCGGGGTCGCGCCAGATGATGACAAAACGTGCATCCGGAAATTCGCGAGCCAGAAAATCCAGGCGGTCATAGTAAGACGGCGATTTGCACCCCCAGTGCTTTTTGCCCTTCTGGCCTGCGTATTCGCGGCCAGCCTTCTCCATGGCCTCGGCGAGAGAATCCACACGCCCTTGAAGACGCTCTGGATCCAGATCATGACGGCTCAAGCCAGCATTCCAATATTCCCATTTCTCTCGCCAAGCGTGACGCCCGCCGGAGAAATGGAACATTGGCCACAATACCGGCAAATCCGATTCGTAGAACAAGCGCAAATCCGGATGCTGATTCAAAAGCGAATACAACAACGTCGTGCCGGAGCGCCAGACGCCGACTACGAACACTGGCGGCACGTGACCGCCCTGTTGATCGACAGCTGACCGCTTGTTCTCCTGAGAGGTTACCTGCGGTGTTTCCTGTACGCTTACCATGTTCTGCTCGTCATCCATTCAAGTAGTCTCCGACCATAATGCTCGGAGCTGCGCGCCATACCTAATTGCTATCAGAAGCACGGCTGTTGAGACGCAGCCGGAAGTTCATCTCGCGCTAGTTCATTTGCGATCGTTCAATTACTTGCTCGAAGATCGCGTTGAGCGCTGCATAACGAAGCCGAGTGTCGTACTTGCTTTCTACATCTGCCCTTGCCTGCCGGCCCATGCTGTCGATCTCTGCCGGCCGTTCATAAAGCCATTGGACTTTTTCGGCCAGATCGTCGCTGTTCTGCGGTTCGAACAAGAGGCCTGTTTTCTGAGGTTCGACGATGTAAGGCAAAGCCCCGATGGCTGAAGCGACGCACGGTTTGCCACTGGCGTAGGCCTCCAAAACCACGAGACCAAAGGTCTCGTAACAATGAGTCGCGCAAATGGTGAAGAGGCTATTGCGAAGGTATTCGCGCTTCTCTTCCCCGCCTTTAAACCCGACAATCTCGATATTGGACAACCGATGCTGACGAATGTAGTCGCGCATCTCCTGCTCTGCATCGCCGGCCCCGACGAACTTCACCGGAATGTGCGGGAGCTTTGCGAAGGCCTTGGCCACCGTCATCACGCCCTTGTCTTGATACAAGCCGCCCAAGTACAGCACGTATTTCCCCTTGCCATACTCTGGCGTAAATAGCGATGTATCGATATGGTTGGGGCAAACGAAGATTTTTTCTTCTGGAACCTGGCACTGGATCAATAGATTCTTGGCGAAATCGGTGAGGCAAATGTAACCCGTGATTTTGTCCGTGAATCCCAGCTTTCGGTTTATAGAGAGCGAAGCCGCGTATACCGCGCTATATCCAAGATTCCCCTGGATGCAACGATTCTCTAAAGCCGGCCAATAGTTTCCCTGCTGAAGGCATCGTTGGCAAGGCTGGTTATTGACGTAGAACCGTGAATTCGGGCACCACAGCCGAAAATCGTGAATCATGTGCACCGAAGGGACGCGCATCCGGTGGAGCGCATGAAACAACGACGGAGAAATCAAGGGAAAAACGTTGTGAACATAAGCAATGTCTGGCCGAAATTGCTGGACCAGGTTCGTGACCTCGCGCTCAGTGCGGCGAGAATAGATCGTGTCCAGCCCCCAAAGCGCCTTCTGCAAGCCTGATACAGACGCAGCCTCGTTGCTGTGTCGCCTATAGCTGGAAACTTCTCCTTTTTCCGCCAGCATCTTCTCGTCGGAAGCAGCCACGACGTCAGATCCGGCGTATTGACGAAACTGGTTATGTACAGAAAGGATTCGCATAGTTGTGGCTTATGTGGTCTCGCGCAACCGTCGGACTACAGTCGTGCGAGTCCTCCAGTCGCCTCTGATTGCGAATCTGCTATCTCGGTCAACTTCTGGCTCACCACGACCAAGCCGAGCAGGACCATAAATGGCGCGGTGCACTTTCCTCCGAAACTCGAGTTAAAAAATCCATTGATGACAAGGAACGTGTAGAGAGCGAAACAACCGGCAGCAACTCGATATAACGGGTCATCCTTCGGAACTCTACGGAGTATTCGATAGAGATTCTTGGGGATGATGATGAGGATCATCAACATGAAGAAGAGCCCGATGGCGCCGGTATTGTAGGCGGCTTCGAGAAACCCATTATGCAGGTGCGGAGCTGCCCATCCCACAGCGTTGACCTGGAACATCAAGAACTCTGTCGCCATGTAGCCGTGCCCGATGATCGGCTTGTGCTCGATCTCGGGTATCACGGCTTTCCAGAGAATTGTGCGACCCGAAAATGATTCAGCGCCCTCGCGGTCCTGGTAAAGATGGAAATAATCTCCGAGTGGAGTGGTTAGCACCAATACGGTAACGAGGACTCCGGTGCCGGCCATGTAGGTGAAGGCGGTGCCAAGCCGGCCCCGAATGATGTAGAAGACCGCGCCAGCAACAACGCAGGCGAGAATTCCTGTCTTGCTACCAGCCATAATCATCACGAGCAAACCAACGATTCCAAGTAAAACCCCGGATTTGTATAACCCTTGGCCTTTGCGATTCGAGAACAAAGTCAATGTCAGAAGCAGAACAATGGCGGCGTTTGGCGACAACGCGTTCGGCGAAACGATTGTGCTCATGCGGCCTTCTTCGTCGAACATCTCGCCGCGCATCGCTGCTACAATCACCGGCTGCAGCACGATGATCGCGTATGCCCAGATGGTGTACTGCAGAAACGATATCGTGTCTTTGAAGTCACGAATGCGGAACGAACACGCCAACAGCAAAAGGGTTACGAGTGCGAGTTTAAAGCCCCACACACCGCCGAGACTGATCCGCGGTGTATAAGCGCAAGAGAGCACAGAGATCAGAGCAAAGAACGTGACCCACTTATAGTCTCCCTCGAACAAAAGCTTTACGAAGCCCGGGACTCGCGTCGCGCAGACAAAGGCGGCAAGAAAACACATGATCCACGCCAATGCCTCACCGTAGGCTGCCGTTGGGAACTGTCCAGCATAGGCAGCCGCGCTGGAGTTCAAATCGCCTTCGCGGAAGAAGATGCACTCCGCGATCAGCATCACAAACCAGATCATGAAGGCCGGTTTGGCATTGCCGATGGGTAGATAGTAGGAGCCCAGAACGACCAGTCCCACCGCCATGATGCGGAGGCATTCCCACATCCACTCATCCGGCACGAAGTGAAGGAAAAGCGTGGAGCAGGCCGTGATTGCTCCGGCAATGAGCAATGTCCGGGTGAGTTCAGCCCTCGGCGAGGGCGGGGCGGAAACGGAAACCGGCTGCGCCGTTACGCCGGTCCCATTCCACCAAGTTGTTCCCTTATCTGCCATAAGTGTTTAAACCGTCAGAAAATACTCGCCTACTGATCTTCCGTCTGCAAGGTTACCAGCGCCGGCTCAGGCGTGAACAGTTGTGTTGCTCACATCGGTTATGGAGGGCTCTTGCTCTTCTATCGCCAGTTCGGAAGATAGAGGATATCCCAAGCGAAGCAACACGCTACCGGCATGCTCGTCGATCAATCGCACTTGCTCGGGAGTGAGTTTTGAAACCCATCCGCGGACTCTGCCGTCGCGGACGAATCGGCCCTTAATCGAGGCCCTGACGGGCTCTTTGTCTTCCTTGGCGCGCATGTTCTGAATCGAGTTGTTGGCTACAGCTTCTCTGATTTTTTCCTCGGATACTTTCGCTCCGAGGAAATCGGCCATCTGACCGAACAGCGGCACGGGATCCTTCCTCAGATCTTCGTATCGAACGACAAGCATATTTCCGTTCTTGGCGATCGGCGAGTCCAGCCACGACGTGACATTCTTGTGCCACGGGCCGTAGGCGCTCACACAGGTGAACAGGAAGGTCTTCACGAAATCATCAAGGTCCTTCGTGTAGTACTCGAGCGCACTCAGGAAGGCAAACTCAGACAACAGCACATCGCGCGCATCGCGCACCATGTAGATGGTGCGATTGTATTCCTTGCGGTAGTACTCGTGCGTGGCGACAAGGCGGCCGCCGTTGGGCAGGAGACGCAGCGCATTGAAGTGCAGGCCGACTCCCGGCATCTGCTGGTTCGTCGCCTTGAATCCAGAAGGCATGCCAGAGAGCATTTCGAACAAAACGAACCGCGCCCAAGTCGTTCCAGACTTGGGATAAGCAGCAAAGAACATGTCCGTGGGATTCAGCCCACGGTGACGCCACCAGACGAGAGGCGCGCGCAACGAAGTTTGGGCAAACTTACGACGAATCTTGCGATACACGGACGTGGGCTTCTTTTGTTTGGCCCCGTTATGTTTGCTGTCGTTACCATTGCCATTCCCTTGTTCGGTCATTACTTCTCCTCTTGATCCCAACTCGCTACTAGGTACTGCTTTTTCTCTACTGCAGATAATGATTGAGCTCAGAATAGAATCACTAGACTTCTTCGGAAACTTCCACCGGCATGGGCGGCCGGACTTTGTTTTTCGTTCCAGACCACCTGGTTGGAATCGTTAGCGTAGAACCTTGAGCGAGTTTGCGCTGCAGTACCCACCACAGTGCAATGAACGAGAACACGTCAGCAGCGTTGCTTCCCCAGATCGCGCCTTTCAGGCCAAAGGCCCAAGTCGCAGGCACTCCAATCACGAGAGATCCAAGGGTCGCGACGCCCAGGGCCACGAATACCGACGCAGGCGACTCCATGGCGCGCAACGCGAGCGACGGTCCAAAAGTAGCGCTCCAGAAAACCTGGCCCAGAGCTAACGCGGGCAACAGGTAGGCGACGTCCAGATAACGGCCGGAATACATGATGTGAAAGATTGGCTTGTGCAGCGGGATGATCACGGCCCAATACATGACCGCGCCGACAATCGATGCCAGCGTCAGTCTTGTGCCGAGAATTCGGGCACCAGCTCTTCCATTCTGTTCCGCAATCCGCGCTGCGTATGGGAGAACCAGCATGACCAGCGCACCCTTCATCTGCTCGAATGGAAGAGTCAAGTTCATCAGGGCTTTGAGTTGCCCGGACTCCGCCATTCCCGTAAAGCTGCTCAGCAGCGGGAAGTAGATGTAGGAAGGGAGCCAACCCGCGATACATCCGGCGAACGCCCAGCGGCCATAACGCCAGTGGCGGCCCCACGCTTCTCCGAGTCGTGGTGCAGGGCCGCCGCCGCTCAGCTTCGACCGAACACCAACCATCAGGACGGTGCCTGTGATCAAAGCTCCGGAGCCCAGCAGGACGAAAGCCACGAATGGCGAAAGCAGTGCGCGTTGATAGACAAGATAGAGCCCAGCTAAGACAACAGCCGAGTAGATAAACGCACCGGCCGCGGCGGGCGCCGGAGAAAGCTCGACATAAAAACAGCGGCGGGCAAGAGCGAACAGCATCAAGCACGGCGAGGCAAAGGCAATGCCCGCGAGCGCACCAGTAACCGCGCTTCCGGAACTCACTTGATGTGAGATTGCCCAAGAACCGAGCAGCGCCGCGAAGATTGAAACAGAGAGAACGATGTGAATAGAAACTAACGTCCGAACATAGCCTCGCAGGTTGGTCCGGAAAACTGATCCACCGAAAACCGCCATCGGCTCCAGCACCAACGACTGGTAGACGAGCGAAAGCATCATATAGATGCCGAACGCAATCGCGTACGCGCCGTACTGGTCTGGCATGAGCCAGCGCGCCAGCAGGATGCTGACCATAAAATTCGAGCCTGAGATCAGGCCTTGATCCAGGATTGCCAAGCCCCCCCTGCTGACCCAGCGAATAACGCGGGTCATAAGAGATCCTGAATCTATGGATTCCTGCTTTGTAATAACTTCACTCATCCTTCACCTATGTACGTTTCCTGATCGGCCAACAAAAGTTAAGCATTCGACGCAAGAAGTTCTTGCTCGTCGACGGACTCTGTCGCGCCGTGAATGCAGTTTTTCAAACGTTCGGCCAGTGTGCTTACGTTCGGCTCGCGCAGAATCTCCATATGCGTGCCGCGAATCTGAATGGTTTCCAGCTCAGTGACAAACTGCGTCCAGGCCGCGTACGGATCGTCGGCAACTCGCCAACTGTCGCCCGCGCGCAACAAAATCAACTTACCGCTATATGGACGCAGAACATATTGCTCAGCCGCCTGAGCGTTGGTGCGCATTACTTTCTTGAGGTAATCCGGCAACCGAATCCCGATCCAGGTGCGGCGAATCTTCTTGCGCAACTCAGAAGGCAACCGCTTGATATGCGCCCATGTCGGATGAAGGAGTAGATCCTTCAGGGACTCATTCACTGACTTGGGATTCGTCGCGTAGGTATCAAAGAGAACGACTAGCCCAACCTCTTCGCCAGAAGCAACAAGCTGATGCGCCATCTCATAGGCGACAAGGCCGCCCATGGAAAATCCGCCGACATGATAAGGTCCGTTCGGCTGAATGGCTCGAATCTCTTCCAGGTAGTGCGCTGCCATCTCCTGAACAGTGGTATAGAGCCTGCTCTTTCCGTCGAGTCCTTGCGATTGAAAGCCGTAGAACGGGAAGTCGGGCTTCATGCGCTTGGCCAATTCGTGAAAGCCAACCACATTCCCGCCAACACCATGAACGCAGAAAAACGGAGGCTTCGAACCTTCCGGCTGGATCGCTACGAGCGAAGACCAGTGCTGAGAGAAATCTCCGCGCAACACCGATGCCAGTTTTTCGATCGTGGGAGCTTGAAGCAGAGCGGCGAGAGGCAGGGATTTGCCGTGGACTTGCTTGATGCGGTGCATCAATCGCGCCGCCAACAACGAGTGCCCGCCAAGATCGAAGAAATTCTCGCGAATTCCGATCGGCTTGCGCCCCAACAGCTCTTCCCAGATTCCGACTAACTCCTGCTGAAGAGGATCGGTCGGCAATGTCGTGACAACTGGCGTAGATTCTACTTTCAATGCGGCCAAGGCGCGGCGATCGATTTTGCCGTTTGGGGTGAGCGGCATGGAGTTCAGGAATACGAACTCCGAAGGCACCATATATCCGGGCAACTGCGCTTGTACATGGCGCCGCAGGTCACTTTCCAGAACCGATTCCCTGTTGCGCACCACATAACCGATAAGCCGCTTGTTTCCCGTGGAATCTTGGCGAACAACGATGGCGTTTTCATCGACACCAGGGTGCTTCGAGAGAACCGTCTCAATCTCTCCGGGTTCAATGCGGAAGCCACGTATCTTGACCTGATTGTCACGCCGGCCAACGAACTCGATCTCACCATTGGGCAGATACTTGGCAAGGTCGCCCGTCCTGTACATGCGAGCCGATGGATCCTCGCTGAAGAGGTCCGGGATAAATTTTTGCTGCGTCAACTCGGGAAGGTTCAGATACCCTGCCGCCACGCCGACGCCGCCGATGTGCAACTCGCCAGGGACTCCTACGGGCACCGGATTCAGATCCGAATCCAGCAGATATACGCGGGCATTAGCGACTGGACGTCCGATCGGGAGCAATGCCGGTGCATCTTCACCGGCCGCGAGCTTCGGCTCGTAGGTGGTCGCGACAACGCTGGCCTCTGCCGGGCCATAGGTATTAATCCAGCGGACCTTATTCCCGATGAACTTGTGCCACGTCGAATATGCTTCTGGAGAAGCCTTTTCGCCGCCAACAATCACAAGACGCAGGCTTGGAGGAGCCGTCTGGGTGAGTTCCTGGAGTGCATACACCCACTCATGCCAATAGGCAGTGGGAAGGTCCATGACCGTGACATGTTGCTGGGCCACCCAGTGAAGGAACTCGCTCGGCTCCAGCGAGACGTTGTCGTTCCGGAAGACCAGCGTCGCTCCGGCAGCCCACGTGGAATAGATCTCCTCGAGTGCTGCGTCGAAGCTAATCGAGCAGAACTGCAGCATCCGGTCGCCCGGCCGGATCGCAAATTGCTCCACGGCTCCGAGCGTGTAGTTCACCAGGCCGGCATGCGGTAGCAGGACGCCACGTGGTCTGCCGGTGGAACCCGAAGTGTAAATCACGTAGGCAATGTCGCTGGGAACCGAACCACTGTTGGGGTTGTTGCATGCGGTCGCCGAAATTTGCTCACGTTCCGCCGAAAGGAACACAACCTGAGTTCGCTGCGGAATCGCCGCCCTCAAGAGGCCAGGCTCAGTGAGCACAATGGAGGCAGCGACGTCCTCCAGCATGTACGCGAGCCTATCGTCCGGGTATTTGGGATCCAGAGGCACGCAGGTACCGCCGGCTTTAAGAACACCGATCAGCGCGACCGCGAAGTCCAACGATCTTTCAAGGCAAATCCCTACACGTGAATTGCGGCCAACGCGGTGGTTTTGCAAGTAATGCGCTAACTGATTGGCACGGGCGTTCAGCTCGCTGTAGCTGAGCTGGCTGTGACCGTAAACAACAGCAATCTCATTGGGGGAATTCGCAGCAATCGTCTCGACGTGCTGGTGGAGGCATCGGGTTGGAAAATTCCGCGCCGTCCGATTCCGCTCAACCAGCAACTCATGCAGTTCAGCACTGGTAAGCATGGGCAGGTCAGCCGAGTTGCGATCGCTGTTTTCGATCACTCCAGCTAACAACTGCTGGAGGTGACCGAGCATGCGAAGAGCAGTTCCCTGCTCAAACAGGCCCTCGTTGTAATGAAGACCGAGACTGAGGTTTGCACCCATGACGACGTCGAGGCTCAGGTCGAGGCCAGGGGCATGGGATACGGAAGAAGTAGCGAATTCGTTTTTCTCCGAGAATCCGACTTGGTATATCGGGTGGCGGCTGGGATCGTTATCGAGTCCGAATTTTGCCGGAAGGTCAACAAGAACAGATCCAACGCTGGAGGCAGTACTGATCGCTGCATCCAGCCGCTGTACCAGAGCGTAGAAGGTGGGCCGATCCGAAAAGTCCACCACTACCGGCAGCACCTGTGAGCCTGTGATCACTCCGGTCGCGAATTTTTCTTGGGCCGTGTAGCGATGGAGCATCACCGAAAATACCGCCAATGCTAGCGTCGAGAGGTCGACGTCGGCTTCCACGGACAAGCGGTGCAATCCAGAAATCACATCGGCCGGAAGAGTAACCGATTCCAGCCTCGTATTCCTCCCCAGAACTGCAGGGCGTGGCCGGTCAGTCGGAAGGTCCAAGCTTGGCACGTCGGCCAGCATGGTCTCCCAATAACCAGGGCCGTTAAGGTCGGTCACTGTTCCAGACTCGACACTCGGAACGGTCACGCAGCTATCCTCGCGCAAGATATTTTCGTTCAGGTTCATGAATGGCTGGTTTGAGGATTACGCTGCGCCGGATCCCTTTAGCACTGCCGGAATGGTCTTCATCAGAATCTGCATGTCGAGCCAGAGAGACCATTTGCGGACATACTGCTGATCCAGTTCCATCCATTGTTCGAATGGAATCGCGCTTCTGCCGTTGACCTGCCAGAGGCAGGTGATGCCAGGGCGCACGCTGAATCGGCAACGTTGCCAATCCGGTCCACCCTCGGTGAAGAGTTCATAATCGCGCATCTGCAGTGGCCGCGGTCCAACCAGGCTCATATCACCGTTCAGCACATTGAGCAACTGAGGCAACTCGTCGATGCTGGTCTTACGAAGGAACCTTCCTACGGCAGTTATGCGGGGATCACTTTTGATCTTGAATACAGGGCCGCTCACTTCGTTGAGGTGTTCGATCTGAGCCAACTTCTTTTCAGCATCGATCACCATGGTGCGGAACTTGTAAATATTGAAGATACGTTTGTTAAGCCCAACCCGTTTTTGCACGAAGAGAACCGGACCGCGCGACGTCAACTTGATCACGACAGCGGTCAAGATCATGGCAGGGGCAAGAATCACCAACATGGTTGCGGAGATGATGATGTCGAGGAGCCGCTTGATTAGTACGGGCCATCCGTGAAGCGGGCCGGCATAGTGAGTGATGACGGGAGCCTCATCAAAATGCTCGGGCCGCCGCGTCTTGAGGTCGAACACGCCGGAGAGAAGACGAACAATGATGCCCTGCTCTTCACACATTTCTACAATCTTGCTGGAGTGCTCATGGAACGAACGGACTGGCAATGCGATAACTACTTCGTCGATTACATTGTGGCGAAGATAGGTGGGCAACGCGGCGAAATCGCAGACGCGTTTGAAACCAGCCGTGTGCAAGTCATCAACGCCGGCCCAGTCGTCATCGGCGAAACCAACAATATGGCATCCCCACTCGGGACGATGCGGAATGGTTTTCGCGAACTCAATCGCTCGCGAGTTGCTGCCCACAATGAGCATATTGCGGTAGTTCTGTCCCTTGGCCCGGATGTGGCGAAGCCAGGTGCGAACCGTGATGCGCGTGCCGGCGATCAGAAACGTGCTGCTGACCCAGAAGATTTCGATAAACCTCAGGTCCACCATTCTGAAGCGCAGAATTAGCGAGAATGAAATGAGAATGATGGTACAGATCGAAGTCGCCTTCAGAACATCAGTGGCTTCCGCTCTGCGGCTCGCGTGGCGCTTGGATCCGTACAGGTTCAGTACGGCAAAAACCAGTCGCCACAGCCATACCAGAATCACGAACGCGACGAAGTTTTGCACTTTGATCTTGAGGGCCAGAAAGGCAGTGAATGACTGCAAGCCTTCCGTAAACAAAACGGGAAGGGTGGCCGCTGAGAAGGATAGGACCAGTAATACGACGTCGACCAATTGGAAGGAATAGACGAAGACTTCACGCCGAAACTTGCTCATCTGAGAACCCCTTCAGCCGGAAGTAGGGAGGTGGGAAGGAAAGATTATTTCTGACGAAACTCGAACAACTCGTTAACGGTCTAGTCGATGGGGCTGGCGACTTTTCGCCAGCCCTTCAGAAATACTGGGATTGCAGGGGCAGTACGAATACTAAAGCTTCTTGTAGAGCGATTCTGGAATTGGGAACGTGCGTTGGTTGAGAACTGCACCCAGGACGCGGACGTTCGCGGTCTGCAACTCGTTCAGAACGTTGCGAGCCGTTTCACGACGGGAGGCATTCGCTTTCAGTGTCAGCACCACTCCGTCACTGAGGCCGCCAAGGACGATCGCATCGTTGCACGAACTCAGAGGCGGAGCGTCGATCAAAACATAGTCGAAGGTTGCACGCAGTTCTGCCATGCGGGCGCGCATCCTCTCGGATCCGAGCATCGTGAGCCCTGTCTCCGGAGAACCACCGCAACTGACCAGCCACAGATTGCGAGAGTAGCGATGAACGTAATCTCGAATCGAGCCAGGTCCGATCAGAGCATCCGACAGACCGTGATGATTTTCGATACCGAACTGACCGTGCAGGCCGGGCGAACGAAGGTTGCAGTCGACAATGCAAACAGTTCCGCGGCCCTGCGAGGCCAATTCTTCGGCGACGCGGGCGCACATCCAGCTGCAGCCGCAACCGGCCTCGGTTCCGGCAAATACTACGCGACGGAGCCCCTGTTGCGCCAGGAACAATCTCTGGACAAGCTTCACAATTTCCTGCTTGACCGCGTCGTTCGTTTCCAGAGGAGAAGTTTCAGGAAAGTTGTCACTCACCGGCTGTGCGGCGGAGAATTCAGTCCCCATGCCTTGAGGAGCCGGGAAGCCCTCTTCCATGGCGCGAGGCGATACTTGGGATGATTCAACCTGAGACTGCACCAGCTCGTGCAATCGTCCCGCCTCAGATAGTAGTTCGAAGTTTCTGCTCAAAGCGTCCTCCAGGCACTGCTTTCTTGACCTTCCTGCTATTGATTCCGCAGGGTTAATTCGCTAAATGCTGATCCTTCTTGAATCGCCGGATGAACTCTTGGATATAGGCCAGTGCATCCTCGGAATTCAAAAGCTGATCATGTCGTGGTTTCGCTGGAGGATTCGTTCTGGCGAGCAACGACTGTACCTCCGAAGCGGCGCTGGGTAAGGAATCGAACCCGGTGCTGCCTGGATCCGAAACCATGGTCCCTATATCGAGATCGGCGGCGACCTGGCGCAGGATATCGACGTCGATCGTGCTTTGCCGCAACGCACACCCAAGAGAAAGGGCGTTGAAGCAAATGTTGTTGATGTTGCGCGGAATGCCTTCACTCATCTCCGCGATCATTTTGACGGCGGCTGCGGTGAAGAGCGCGTTGTCCTGGCGTCCGGCAGCACGAAGGCGGTGCTCGATGTACTTGCCGACTTCGTCCGCTCCGAAGGGTTTCAGGGTGCTCAAGAGCGAGACCCGTTGGCGCAGCTGTCGCAACGACGGACGAGAGAGCTTGTCAGCGAGCTGCGGCTGACCTGAGAGGATGATCTGCAGCAGCTTGGCCTGCGGGGTCTCGAAGTCTGAGAGCAAACGAATGGTTTCGAGAACTGACGGCTCAAGGTTCTGTGCCTCATCCACAACTACAATGAACCGCCGGCCGGCGTGAGCTTCCTGCAGGAGACAGCGATTAAACAGTTCGTGCATGGATACCAGATCCATATCCGCACTGACTTCGCATCCTAACTCGAGCAACAGGAACCTCATGAACTCCCGCGACGTGCATTGCGTCTGAAACACGAATGCGGTGCGGGCTCTGGAGCGAAATTGCTGCAACAACTGGAATAACAGGTTGGTCTTGCCCATGCCGGGCTTAGCGACCAGAGCGATGAATCCACGCTCTGCATCGATGCCGTAGTACATGGACGCCAAGGCTTCGCGATGCGTGGGACTTAAGTAGAGGAAACGAGGATCCGGCGTAACGCCGAATGGCTGTTCCCGAAGACCATAAAATTGAAGATACATGTCTTAATCTTTCCTGGGCCCTGTTTACTCTCGGACGTCGCTACTCACGAACACCGGAGCGGCATGCACTCCGTTGCCGTCGCCATTTCCGTTACCGTTCCGTCTTCCGTGACCGTTGCCGTTGCTCGCATACGCGTACGCATGATGCGGAACTGCCGCGAGCACCGGAATGTTCAATTCGGAGAACACCTCCGACGGAGTTCGGAAAGATGAATTCGTATATTCAAGGATAAACGCCAGCCCAACCGGTACGCCAATGGCCATGAGCACGCCAGCGAGGAGCACAAGCCAGCGAGTGTTGGTGGGCAGCGTCGGAATGATCGGCGGCTGAGCAATCGCGACGTTCAGGATTCGCTTCTGGTCCAACGCGTCGGTCATGCGGGCTTCTTCTCGCTTGTGTTGATAGAGGAGATAGTTCTCTTCCTCGGTCTTCACTTTGCGGACGAGATCCCCCTGTTGAATACCTTTTTGCTCCAGATTGCGAGCATCGGTTTCGTACTTGGCAACGATTACGCGAATTGAAGCAGCCTTCGCCTTTAATGCGCTGTCATCAGCCTTTGCCTTCGCCAGCTCTTCTGTGATCCACGCATAGGTCGGGTTGCGGTCCGTGGTTTCGGCACGGAGCGGCTTGCTTTCTTCTGTAGCGATCGAAGCCTTCGTATCCGCGATCTGTTTGTCGACTTCCTGCACTAGCGGATAGGTGGGTTGATACTTGGTCAGCAACTCTGTCCGCTTAAGCTCAAGAGACATCAGGGTGTTCTTCATACCCTGGAGCACCTGCGCGTCATCGCTAGCGCTCGACTGAGTCGTCAAACGTTGAGGAGTGGTCCCGGCCTGCTTCTCAAGAGCGTCGATGCGTTCTTCGGTCGATGCGATGTCAGAGTAGGTTTGCTGCAAGCTCGCTGCGAAATCGCTGAGCTTCTGCAGTGTGATATCGCGCGCCAGTTGCGGGGAAACGCCGCCTTGCTGCTCCGAAAACGCCTTTAACTGGGCTTCGGCATCGCCTAGGCTCTTTTGATAGGCCTGAGCCTCTTGATCGAAGAACTGGAATTCGCCCTGCGGGTGATGCACTGCGAGGTTCTTCTGCTGATACGCTTCATCGAGGGCCTGTAATACCTTGGCTGCCTTCTTAGGATCAGAAGACGAGTACGTGACCGTAATCAGATTGCTTTTCTTGACGAGCTGGATTTGCAGGTCCCTGGCCAGATGAAGCGCTGATTTCGCGATTCTCTCTTCGTCGGTCTGCTTAATGCCAACGAGGCTGAGGAGGCCATCGAGGCTGAGCGATGACTTATGATGGTTCAGGCCGGCGGTCACCACAACCTGCCGGAGAACATCGTCACTCTTAAGGAGTTCGACTTCCGAGTTCAGTTCCTCTTCCGTTAGTTCTGCACGAACCATCTCGGATTCATGGCCGGGGCTTACGACAGGATCCATACGTTCGCGCTCAATCAGGAACGACGTTGAGGCCTGATAGTCTGCCGGCATGAGAATGGTGGCCAGAATCGCGCCGGCCAACAGGCTCCAGAAAGTGATCACAATCGCACGCTTTTGACGGAAGCCAATGGCGATCAGATCTCGCGTGGAGAACGAATATGCGCCCTGCGTGTCTCTTGCTAGATTTTGTGTGGTCATGATGGTTTTCCTCGCTCTCCTTGCTTCGTTTACGGTACCGACAACGGCACGAACGCGCCCATACTGGATCCCGGTATGAATGTTCTGAACTTCGAGAACGAGTTCTTCGGGACGAAAAGCATGTCGCCGGCGTGCAACTCGGGGTCTTCCTTCAGGTTTCCCTTCTTCTCCATCTTCTTCAGGTTGAAAGTCTCGGCCGAGTACCATCCCTTCGACGCTCTTCTGAAGAGGAGCACCTGCGAGTGTTTGGCTGTATCGAGGAAACCGCCCGCCATCGCGACCGCTTCAGAGAGAGTCACATCGCCACGAAGGTCGTATTTCCCAGGATGACCAACCTGTCCGTCAGCGATGAAGTACGGCTTTTCAAAGTCCTTGAGCACCACACTGACGAGCGGATTGCTGAGAATTTTGCTATAGGCTTTGCGAATCGTCTCGCTGACCTCGGGCACAGTCTCCCCTTTGACCATGACGTCGCCGACGCTCTTCAGACTGATGAATCCGTCAGGCTGCACTGAGACGGTCTGGTTGAATTCCGGGTTGAGGTCAAAAGAAACCTCGAAAACGTCGCCAGCTTCCAACTTGTAGCGTGGGTAGCGATCGTGAAAATCCTTGTCCGGGGCAGCAGTACCGCCAGGGGTCGAAGCGTTGGCTTCCTCGGTTGTCTTAGCTGCTTCCGACAGGATACGGTCCTGTGCCACGGCAAAGCCTGCTCCGAGAGCCAATCCCATGAGCAGCACAGCCAGCGTTCGCATTGTTTTCATAGTCTCCATAACGATTGCCACCTTATCTGCTATTTCGAATGTGTAACGGCGTCGCCCTCAACGGCTACCAAGGGCGGAGTGATGCTGTGACGGCGAATCTTGTAAAGCAGCCCGCGGTAGCTGATCTTCAACAACGCAGCCGCGCGTTTACGGTTCCACCCGGTGTATTGAAGAGCGCACAGAATGACCTGGCTCTCCGCTTCATCGAGGATTCCGCGCAATGTTGACTTTTCACTGGTGGGCACATAGGTGAGGCCAATTTCAGAGATTCCTGAGGCCGCTTGCGGGTCCTGTTCGACTTCGCCTGCGATGTGCAGCGTATTCGCGCCGAGAATGTTTGACATTGTGAAAAACCTGAGATACGAGTTGCAAAAACGATTTACTGGGAGTTCGCCGAATTCTCGTTTGGACCAGAGCGCTTCGGCGCTGCGACCGATACATTTTCTATCTGATAGTCATCGAGACTGATACAGAGTGAGCGCTGAATCGGCTCAACAGAGATAACAAGCTGTCGTGTGCCCTTTACGGCGACGAGGATGCCTTCCACGCCGCTCAGAGCCCCGTTGCGCACTCGAATGCGCTGCCCGACATTGAGAAATGGATGGTCCTTAACGGGTACATTGCGGATCAAAATCGTGCGAATGGATTCGATTTGCTCATCGGGGATTGAAGACCCTTCCGCCTTTTGTCCCACAAAATCGACAACGCCAGTAGTTCGTAGGACACGCACCCGGTCGCCAGAGAAATAGTCGACTCGCACGAAAGCGTACCCGGGAAACAAGGGCATCTCGACTCTGGTGCGCCGATCGCTCCATTGGCGGATGGAAGTAACGAGCGGAAGGAAAACAGAAATTCCCTGCGCGTCGAGCTCGCGGGCGGCCACTTTTTCGTGGCGTGAACGTGTGCGGATGGCGTACCACTTGGCATCCGACACTGTTGCAGAAGTCACTGGCACGCTCACGGAATCCACCATCTGACTAATGATACTCACAGCTCCGCCCTCTCAGTCACACTCCGTGACTGCAATCACACTAAGAACACCGGTTCCAGCGGGGGCATTTGAGCTCTCGTGGAACTGTTGGCGAAACCTGCTGTTATCTCAAAATTGGGGGGATTTGGCTGAGCAATTTGAGCGCCCCAAAAGCGGGCTGAAACTTGCAATGAAACTACAGGACGTCGCAAAAGCGTGCAAGTGGTAGAAAGTCTGGCAATCAATAGAGACGAAAGACCCCAATCAGGGCCGGGTGAGTGCTCTAGACACTAGATTTGTTACCACACGATCGTGCTATTTACGTAGAGCCTTAATTCCCCTAGTCTAGTCGGACTGGGGTCGGGGTATCCCGGTTGCGGATTCCGTAAATCCTGCTTCGCTCGAATCGAGTCTATGAACCAGCCATCAGCTATTCCCAATGAAGCTCTTCGTGTCTTAGCCGCAGACAGCACAGCGATGTCTACCCAACTGCTGGTCGATGCCCTGGGGCGGAGCGGAAAATTCGAAATGATCGAATGTCCATCCGACACCCGCGCGCTACTGCCGCTCATAAAAAAGGAAAAGCCATCGGTTGCAGTGATCAGTGCGCAGCTCGAGGATCCAAAGGCCCCGATCTCGGAGGTCATTCGTAATATTCGAGCCGAAGCACCGGACACGCGAGTAATCTTGTTACTCGATTTCTCCGAGCCCACCGCAATTATCGGTGCGTTTCGTGCAGGAGCTCAGGGCGTGTTCTGTCGGACTGAGCCATTTCATCTGTTGGCAAAGTGTATTCAGTGTGTGGCGAGAGGTGAGGTATGGGCGAGCCGCAGCGAGCTGCAAGCCGTACTCGAGGCCTTAGCGCAGCCCGCTCTGCCCAGCTCGTTAACATTGGGGACAGGCCTGCTCTCAGCGCGAGAAACTGACGTGGTGCGGTGCGTCGCTGAGGGATTAACAAACCGTGAGATCGCGCAGCGACTCAAACTCACGGAGCATACGGTCAAAAATTACCTTTCCAGGATTTTCGATAAACTCGGGGTTTCAAGCCGGGTTGAAGTGCTGCTCTACGCTGTCCGCAACGCAAACCAACAACGTTCAACCTCAGCCCCAGCGCGGCGTCGCTCTCAGCCGGTGTCGATTTCGACTCGCCCTGCAACTCAGGCTCGTACGAAGGTTCAGCCAATCGCGCCCTAGGCGAGTAACTTATCTTCGGAAATATAGAGGTCCGGCTGTTGCGGTTCTTAGTTGACTCGCAGAGAGAATTGCAGCGTAACTCTCACTCGGGAAGTGCGGCCAGGATCAGGCCGGTACTGCCACTGCTTAACAGCCTGAAGAGCCGCCGAGGTTAGGAGCGGATCGCCAGAAATGGCCACCGCATTCGCGACACTCCCATCTTCCGCAATATCGATGTCTAGAATGGCCAATCCTTCGATGTGCTGTGCTCGCGCAGTTGGCGGATAGTCTGGGTCGACTCGGTGAATGAGTTCCCTCGCGCTTGGTGATTGTTCCAGACTTTGTTTGC
>DATFQQ010000098.1:0-6612 GCA_035264195.1 Candidatus Sulfotelmatobacter sp.
ATGATTCGCAGTTGCGGCCAGTGCGCGGTACGATCCCTGCCGCAATGGCGAGTTCACCGGGTGGAACACGATCCGCTGATTCGGAACATCGTAATACGTCCGGATGCCAGCCGAGCCCGAATTGTAGTTATGCATCTCCCATGCCGTGATCGTGCCGTCATTGCGGACCCCGGCCATGACATCAATCACACCTGCCGGCCGGAAATATGCCCACGAGAATTCTTCCTCGCGCGTCCATACTAGTTTGACTGGACGCTGCGCCGCTTTCGCTAAGCGTGCCGCTTCAATCGCGGTTTCTCCCGTATGTTTTCCGCCATACGCTGCGCCAGTATCGGGCATGAAAACGCGCACGTGATCTTCAGGCATATGAAACGCTTCAGCCAGCTGTCCACGCACGCCGAACGGTCGCTGTGTCCCGGTCCACACTGTCAACTGATCGCCATCCCACTTCGCAAGCGCAGCCCGAGGCTCAAGCGGCACGTGCGCGATGTAAGCGACCGTATAAGTAGATGTCACCTTGTGATCGGCAGAACTCAAAGCCTGACCGACAGAGCCAACGTTATAACTGTCGCCATCGCCGGTAACATCGTGACCTTCGGTGGTGTTTTTTCTCAGATAATCGAAGAGTTCTTTGGTCGAGGGTTGCGGCTCGGCTTTCCAATCAGCACGAATTGCCTCGAGCGCAGACTCCGCGAGTCTTGAGGTTGGGGCTGCCACACCCACGAAGTCGCCGTCGTGGACCACGGTCGCGCCCATCTGCTCCGACTTTGTCGCGTCCAAGGAAACGAGAGTCGCCCCGAATGCCGCCGGTCGCAGTACCTTCCCATACAACATGTCGGGCAGTTTTTGATCTGACGGATAGCGATGCCGTCCAGTCACGAAATCACGGCCATCCACTTTCGGCGTCGATTGCCCGGCTACTCTCCAGTCCGCTGCTGGAATCAGAGGATCTTCCGCAGGCAGTTCTTGCGTCAGTTGTTGTCCCTTGGTGAGTGCCGCGTATTCTACCGATCGATTTCCCTGCGGGTCCTTGATTTTCCCGTCAGCGGCGACCAGTCGTTGAGCGTCCACCTTCCACTGTGCTGCCGCTAGCCCAATCAATGTGTCGCGTGCTGCCGCAGCTACTCGGCGCAACTGCAAATTCATCGTCGGAGTCGTTCGACTGCCGAATGTGCCCATATCGAACGGAGTGAGCTTCGTGTCGCCCATGACCAATTCGATCTTCGAGATCGGCACATGCAATTCCTCCGACACGGCCTGGGTTAACGAAGTCCGGATGTTCTGGCCCACCTCAACCTTTCCCGTGTAGACCGTCACCTTGCCGTCTTCGCCGATGTGCAGCCACGCATCGATCTCTTTCGGTAGTGATTCTCCGCGACGTCTTCCACCGCCCGACTCCTGAGCGACCACCGCCGGCTTCAACACCGACACGACTACAATCCCCGCGCCTAAGAATTTGAAGAAGTCTCGGCGGTCAAGATCGAACCGATACGGCGATCCGGCTCTCAGTTCGTAGCGCTCCGGTTCCAAAGGAATTTCGAAATTCGTCTTCGCGCTCATCGGCTCGCTCCTTTCGCCATCGCGGGTCCTTGCATCTTCGCGGCTTTTTGAATTGCAGTGATGATGCGCGAGTAGGTGCCGCAGCGGCAGACATTGCCGTCCATGAAATCGACGATCTCGCTTTCATTAGGCGACGGATTCTTCTTCAGCAGTGCGACGGCCGACATGATCATGCCCGACGTGCAGTAGGCGCACTGCATTGCGCCTTCATCAAGGAACACTTGCTGCACCGGATGCAGTTGCTCCCCGGTGGCAAGTCCTTCGATGGTCGTAATCTGCTTTCCCGAGACTGTACCGACGCGCGTGATGCACGAGCGCTGTGATTTTCCATCCACGAGCACGGTGCAGGCGCCACATTGGCCTTCACCGCAGCCGTACTTGCTTCCAGTCAGATCGAGGTGCTCGCGCAATACCGTGAGCAGGCTGGTCTGAGCGTCGGTCTCTACCGAGTAACTCTTTCCATTAATTGCAAGCTGAATCGTTGCCATTGCGAAACTCCGAGGCGAGAAAGCTGCCAGAAGGATGTGCCAAGCTACGTTGCCAGAAATGATATACCTGCTCGCGCTCAATAAACACCAGGTTGCGCAGGTAGACCTGAGAAGCACAACGCATTAATCATTGATCGCCTGATAAGCGAGCACGTGCACCTGACGATCCAACTCCAGTCCGCCGGTTGGATGCAGTTGCGCCATGAATACGACGATCATCTGTTCTTTCGGATCGATTGAAAACGCAGTGTAGAAAAACCCTCCCCAGGCATACGTGCCGGGAGTTCCCAGTTCCTCAAGCGGCGCCTTGACGCCTTCGATTCCAAAACCGATTCCGAACGCTTGATCCGCGCTGATCTTGCCTAACTGATCGTGCGTCATCAGTTCGACCGACTTCCGGCTCACAAGGCGCGTGTTTCCAAATTTTCCGTCGTCGAGCATCATCTGGCAGAAGCGCGCGTAGTCCATCGCGGTCGAAACCAAACCGGCCCCGCCAGAAAAGAGCGTCTTCGGCCCTCTCGACGGATAGTCCGCCGAATAAACAAACGATCCTTCGCGAATTGGAGTTTCAGGAAAACGATTCAGCCCGCTCTCCGGATAGTAGGTGTACGCCGTCGCGAGACGATCCAGCTTATTATCTGGTGGGTAGAAATAGGTGTCCTTCATTCCCAGCGGTTCGAAGATTCTCGTACTCAAGAACTCGTCCAACGGCTTTCCCGATACGACTTCAATCAGCCGGCCCAGCACGTCAATGCTCAGGCTGTATTCCCACTTCTCGCCGGGATTAAACAACAGCGGCAATGCGGCAATCCGTCTCGTGCTGTCACCGATCGTGCCGTTGTATTGCAGGAGTCCGCTTGCCACACCGGCCTTCTCGTACAACGGGCCCAGGTCCTCATTCCAGTTGTAAGTCATCCCCGACGTATGGCGCATCAGGTCACGAATCGTAATCTCTTTCGTCGCTGGAATTGTGTAGGGTTCGCCCTTCACCGGTTTGACCAGCACCTTCATATCTTTGAATTCGGGCAAGTATTTCGAGACCGGCTCATCCAGAAGGAACTTGCCTTCTTCGTACAGCATCATCGCGGCCACGCTGGTGATGGCCTTGGTCATGGAGCAGATGCGAAACATTTCGTCGGGTGGCATGGGTTTGCCTGCCTCACGATCCGCCATACCCTGCGCCTTGAACCAAGCCACTTTGCCATGGCGAACAACCAGTGTCACTGCACCCGCAATCCGTTTGTTATCGATATTGCGTTGTATGGCCGTTGCGATTCTCTCCAGCCGTTCCGAAGAAAGTCCCACCGCCTCCGGTTTTGCCGCCGGCAGTTCCTGCGCGAATGCAAATACGTTGAGAACAAAAAAAGCGAGCAGAACCGGAGCCGTTCTCCGGTTCCACCCGCGCGAAAAAGTGGAGCCCATGTTCCCTCCGACGCTGTTATGACTTGATCGTTTTCGACGCCGCATCCCAGGTTACCGGCTTCTGCCGGAAGTACGACTCATTCGCCATGTGGCACGCGATGGCGGCGTTATTTCCAAACACGGCGTCCTCGGTCACCGGCTTGCGGGACTTTACCGATTCAAAGAACACGTTCAAATGCGGACGCATGTCATCCCAATCGTGTCCTTTGTAAATGGTGTCTTCGTGCTGGGGTTCTTTTCCGATCTTAGGATCGTGCTCCGCGTGCCACTCCTTCACATACGCCTCGCGCATCTTCCCCGGGAAGCTGAAGCTGTAGTAGCTGGGATCCTGATCAACTCCCGATTGCGGAGCATGACGCAGTTCGAACTCCCCTGCATCCAGAATGCCCTTGGGACCCATGAAACGGGCGAGTTCCGGAGTTTCGCAGCCCAAGTCCAGGCGTACGTACACCGGAATGCCGTGATAGTCGAACAAAACGGTGTGGAAGTCCGGCATATCGCGGCCATCTTTGAAGCGGAAGATTCCGCCCATTGCCATCGCCGATTTCGGTACCTCATTCCAGCCGAGCGTCGCCAACATGCCACTGATCAGGTGCACCATCAGATCTCCGGCAACGCCGGTGCCATAAGCTCTCCAGCAACGCCAGCGCGCGAAATGGAGCTTGTTTAAAGGAATCTTCGGCGCGTCGTTGAGCCACGTATCCCAATCGAGCGTGTCAGTCGACAGGTCCGTGGGCGGAGGATATTCCCAAGCTCCCGTCGGATCATTTCGTCCCAGAGTGAGTTCGACCATTTCGATATCCCCGATGGCGCCCTTTTGGTAGAGGTCGCGCGCTGTCGCGCACAGCATAGAGCTCACCCGCTGCGAACCGATCTGCACGATGCGGTTGTTCTTCTGCGCGGCCTCGACCATCGCCAGGCCGTCCGCCACGTTGTGCGACATCGGCTTCTCGCAATAAATGTCTTTGCCGGCGTTGCAGGCATCTACGACTACTCGCCTGTGCCAGTGGTCCGGCACCGCCGCCACGATGCAGTCAATATCTTTTCGGTCGAGCAACTCCTGGTAGCGGCGCGTGGTCGGCAGACTCGAATTGCCGGTGATTTCCTTGGCCAACGTGTGCCGGCCATCATAGAGGTCGGCCGCGGCCACGCACTCGACCCCCGGGATGGTGATCGATTGCCCCAGCAACCCTGAACCCTGCATGCCGATGCCGATCATTCCGAACCGAACTCGATCGCTCGGCGCCACCGCACGCCGCAGTAAAGGTTGAGCTTCCAGTTGAATCGTCTTCGAAACCACCAGGCCGCCAGCGGCAGCCGCACTTCCTTGCAAGAACGCACGTCTCGAAAGAATGCGCTTCATTTCAGTCCCTCCTGAAAGGTGTAAATTCTCTTGTCATCCTGAGGCGCCTTTCTTTTGGCGCCGAAGCACCTGGGCGAACCGCGCGATGCGCCGCTTCCTTTGCGGCGCAATAACCGCGCGTTTGGCTCGCATCCTTACTTCTTTAGCAGCGGCTTGATTGCGACTTCCTTGAAGAACACGATGTCGTTATCGCTGTGGTTCTGCAGTCCGAACCATCCGAATGTCGGACGCGTCCCACGTTGTGGTTCGAAATCGAATTTCTTTGCTGGGACCGGGTCGCCTTCCTTGAAGTCCGTAACCTTCTGTCCGTTCAGAACGACGATGGTACGAGTGCCGTCAAGCTTGATGTCCATCGTGTTCCATTCAGGACCCGGCTTCCATGCCTTCTCCACCAGCGGCTTGGTCAGCGAATACAGCATCCCGGTCTGGTGGTACTCGTCTTCATTCGAGGTCTCTGGATGATTGTCGATCTGTACTTCGTACCCGTAATGCACGGGCATCCACTCTTCGCGTGGCTCAACCGGGATGCGAATGAAAACGCCGGAATTGTCATTCTCGTCGCGCATCTTGAAGACGACGTGGATTTCACAGTTTCCGACCTTTCCGCCGGTCCAATAAAGCAACCCCATTCCGCCATGTGTATGGATCAGTCCGTCTTCCACCGTGTCGCCACCGGGGCCAACATGCTTCCAGCCGGTCAGATCCTTGCCATTGAACAACTGCTGCCATTTATCCGGATCGCCTTTGCACCCGTTCTCATCAGCTGCCATTGCGAACATGGCGAAGCCCGCGATCAGAAAAGTGCACACAATAAATCGTTTCAGCATTGGGAATCTCCTGGGGTGTCCTGCTTGGCTGTCATGGGGACAGACCAATCTACTCGCAGGCACGTCCAGAATCAATCGAAAGCATCGGCCCTCATCCGTAACTTCCAGCAGATGAACAAGTCACAGGTTCGCAGCAAGAGGCTGCTATGATCTACGAAGATTTTCGTTGACAATACGAAAATCTTCGTAGTATTGTCCTTCGCATGACGCATTCTCCGCAGAAGCCGACTGCTTCGGAGCTTGAGATTCTTCGGGTTTTATGGAGCCGCGGCCCCTCTACCGTGCGTGAAGTGCACGAGGCACTGAGCGAAAAACGGGCTCTGGGATACACGACAGTGCTGAAGCTGCTGCAAATCATGACAACAAAAGGCACCGTGCGCCGAAACGAAACCCAGCGTGCGCACGTCTATGAAGCAGGGCTTCCTGCCGATCAGACCAAGCGCCAACTCGCCGGGGACATGCTGCAGCGTGTATTTGAAGGATCCGCCAGCCAGCTTATGATGCACGCGCTCGCCGGCCGCAAAGCTTCGCGGGAAGAGATCGAAGAACTCCGGCGCCTGCTGGACGAATATGAAAGGAACCGCCGATGACCGCAGCCATCCTAATCAATAGCTTGACGGCCAATCCGCTGAACTGGATTTCTCCCAGCACGATGCAATCACTGGGATGGGCATTGCTGCATTTTGTGTGGCAGGGCGCTGCCCTGGCGGCGTTCGCTGCAGCGGCCATGGCTTTGCTAAGGCGTCCTTCGGCGCGCTACCTCACGGGTTTGATTGCGCTCGCGCTCATGCTGCTGTCGCCTGCGGTCACATACTTCCTCTATGCGCAGCAGCAAACCAGTGCGGCGCCAACCATGTCGACTCCACTCGCCGCGGCCGCTAGGCCAATTGCGAGGGGCAGCACCGCGGCGAGTGGCGCGACTCCCTGGGTTCGCGCCGCTCGATCCCTGGAT
>DATFQQ010000099.1:0-50693 GCA_035264195.1 Candidatus Sulfotelmatobacter sp.
AGATTGTTCTCGGCCGCTGCATAACCTTTCTCGGCTGCTTTGCGGTACCAGTTGAATGCAACATTCACATCCTGCACTGTGCCACGGCCGTTCGCGTACATAAAACCGACATTGTTTTGCGCGGCAGGATAACCATCCGACGCCGCGCGCAAGTACCATTTCAAAGCTTCTCGGTCGTCCTGCTGAACGCCGAGGCCGCGAGAGTACAATCCGCCCAGATTATTCTGTGCTCCAGATGTCCCATGGTCAGCAGCCAAACGGTACCAGTGGGCAGCTTCAATGTAGTTACGTTCGGTACCTGCGCCTGTTTCGTACGCGAGCCCAGCTTGAAATTGCGAAAAAGGATCTCCGGTGTGTGCCTGGTCGAGCAGGCGTGCGAAGTTGGCCGGTGTCTTCGGACACTCGTCGAACCGCTCCGCAGGTCCGCATGACTGTGCATTCGCAGAAGAAATACTGAAGGCAATACACAGAAATCCGAACGAGACAGCAGATAGTCTCGGCATTGGCCCCGGTCCCACTGCCTGCGCCCCGCAGGCAATTCAGGAAGTCGCGCCTAAGCTACCGCGTTCTGATTGTCAAAGTCAAAGCAAAAATCAGGACAGGAGGACTGGAGGATGGGGCTGAACGAAAGGCTCTGGAAGGGACAACGACGAATCTTCTCCAGAAAAAAGTGGGGGCCGACTTTCGGCCCCCATAGGTGGAGTGGGGTTTTGGAGGTTGATACTTCAAAAACTGAACTTCAGAGCAAACTGGATGAACCTGCGCTCGCCAAGGGATCCGGTTCCAAGAGCGCCTGCCTGGTTCTGCACACCTTTCTTGCCAACGATCGTGTAAGGTGCAGGTGCGCCGTTTGCCTCGAAGAACCCGATCTGTCCGTTGTTGGTGCCGGTCGCAAAATTCGGCGTGACTCCGGGCGTGAACAGAAGATTGGCGACATCAGCCAGTCCACCGATGGAGTCGACGTTGCCGGTCTGAACATAGTAGTTGGAGTGGTTAAACAGATTGTAGAACTCCGCCCGGAATTGCAGATTGTACTTTTCGGTTAAGGCGAATGATTTGTATATGCCGAGGTTGTAGTTCCAGAAACCGGCTTGTCGGAACTGGTTTCGCGAGGTCATATCTGACGGGAACACGCAGCCAGTGGCAAGAGTCAGACCGGTTGCAGGATTCGAGAGGCAGGTCGGTACTGATCCATTTCCGCCGTAGATCGATCCATACACGAGAGGGGCCGGTATGGTCTGATAGCCGAACGAGTTTGGTCCGAGTAGGTGTGCGGCGTTTGTCGAGGTATTGCCCGTCGTACCTACCCTCGCACTCGGAATGTATCGCGGACAAGTGTAAGTGGTTAGAGCGTTTGTGCAATCGAAAATCGTGTACGGATAGCCTGTGTTGGCGTAGAAGATCGGCGCCAGCGTCCAGCCATCCAGCACTGCCTTGTTCATACCCTTCGACTTGTTCGCGTAGGGAAGCTCCCAGACGGCACTGATAGCGACTCTGTTCCTCATATCGAAATCGGAATCGCCCTTGTCAAATGCGGGGTTAAACGGATTCAGGGTTCCGAGAGCTTGAGCTGCCAGCTGATCAGATCCACCGAACGTCGCACTCGAGTAATCCTGCGTATGCGACCAAGTATAGTTGGCCGTGAGGTTTACACCCTGGTTGAGAAGGTTGCTGCTGGTAAACCTTACGTTAAGTGCTTCATGCCAACTGTCGTTCCCGTTCGTCCGGTAATTGATGTTGTTGTATTGCTGGTTCAAAAACTGGGTAGGATTTACGCAAGCGGCACCGCCCGTTCCACCGCAACCGATTCCGGTGAACGTTGGCCCATAACCAGTGTCGTTGTAGCTCTGGATGGTATAGCCGTGGATACCCCGTGCTCCCGCGTACTCCAATGCGAAAACCGAGTTCGGAAGAACTTGGCGCTCGATTGACGCATTCCATACGTTAGCGTATGCCGTCCTTATGTTGTTGTCGACGGCGCGCAAGGTGGGACTGCGGAATGGAAATGCCCCCGGCTGTCCTGCGGGTCCGAAATTATTGGTGGTTATCGGTAATGCGGTAACGTCTCGCGGTACTTGAACGTTGAGGACGGCATAGTTCGGTGGGTTCTGGATTACGTTATAGGTGACGTTTCCAAAGTTACGCTCGTAAGCGATGCCGTAGCCTGCTCGGAAACTGGTTTTGCCGTCTCCAAACACATCCCATGCCACGCCGATCCTCGGAGCGAAGTTCGTCCACTTTGGTGCCCAAAGGTTGCCGCCTGGAAGCGCGCCACCATTGGTGACGAAGCCGTTTTGCACCTGCTGGTAGATGTTGAAGCCAGGCCCCAGGACGAAGTTGGCGTTGTTTGGGGGAAAGTTGTCATGCTGAACGCCATAGTATTCCCATCGCAAGCCGAGGTTTACGGTAACGCGTGGTCTTACTCTCCAGCTATCCTGCACATACCAGGAAAAATCGTTGTAACGATTGCTCCGGCTGAAATTCGGAGGAGTTGCCGGCCCGTTCAAAGTGCAGTCTGGTGTCTGAATCGGTGCGTTGGACAGTGGATCACGGAAGCATGGAAATTTGTTTTGTGGATAGATGGCCACGCTTGCGCGGAAGAGTTGTCCGCTTAGGATATTGTCGTACGCGGTGCCCGGATCACCCTGGGACAGGTACTGGATACCATTTTCGAAGGCTCCGAAGACTCGGTTATCCTGAATGTAAAGGTATTCGGCTCCGAATTTGAAGTTGTGCTTAAGATGGGTCCAGGCAAAACTCTGATCGATTTCTGTAACGTTCTGAGGGCCGCCAAATGGCAATGCCGCGCCGGGGGCAAATGGAAGGTAGCCGGGCAGCATGTTAACTTGGTTATTAACTGTGATACCGTTGCCACCCAGGCCTATTAAAAGGCCAGGCGCTGTGCCAACTGGACCTTCCGGCTGTTCCTGAGTTAGCCGGTTGTAGCTGACCTTGGTGGTAGAGAGCAAATTGTTGCTTATGGTATGAGTCAAACTTAAAAGAAGGTTCTGATTTAAGTCTGTTTCCCCGGTATCAAACCCTTGATATGCGCTGAACGATATGAACCCGGGGAACAAATCAGCGCTCAGAATGGCATACCGCCCAAATAGCTGGGTTTTGTTGTTCCAGTTGTAGTCAATTCTGGTAAGGGAGTCGATGTTGTTTTGTGGCGGTCCTCCGCCCACATCGCCGTTGAATCTGTACTTAATCAGATCGAGAGCAGGCGTATTGGGGGGCAGTTGGGAAACCAGGGATCCCGGCGCCGCCACATTCAGGTTTACCAAATCGTTCGCGGTCAGGATGCTCTGTGTTTGAGTGCCCGGCTTTAGAGTTCCGAACGTTTGGAAGTAGGACTGAGTATTAGGAGCGCTAAGGGCAATGAATGCCGGGTCGGGTACGTACGCGAGATTGAAAGCTCCCGAGCGAACTCGAATCCACTCGGTTGTGTTGTAGAAGAAGAGTTTATCCTTGAGGATTGGTCCGCCGATTGAATAGCCGAACTGGTTGCGCGTGAACGGTGACCGCGGGATACCGTTGGCATTGTTGTCGAAGGTATTGGTCGCCAACCCAGAAAGACGGTTGAATTCATAAGCGCTACCGTGGAACTGGTTGGTTCCTGATTTCGACGCGACATTGACGATGCCACCGCTGGCGCGGCCGTACTCCGCGCCGAAATTGTTGGTACTAACCCGAAATTCCTGAACCGAGTCGAGTGGAACCTGCTGTCCCACAGTTGCAGTAAACGTGTCAACGTTTTCGGCTCCATCCAGAAGAATTCCAGTACTTGCGGCGCGTTGCCCGTTGAGCGTCATATTCATCGCACCGCGTGCCACAGCACCACCGTCCGGTTGGGCGTTGCCAGACAATGCCACAAAGTCATAAGGATTGCGCGTCAAGCTGGGCAACTGGCTCACCTGCTGGCTAGTCACCACCGTTGAGAGCTCGGAGCTCTGGGTTTCGACCTGGACCGCCCCTGCGCCTCCAGAAACCTCGACCGTAACTCCTGCTGCAGCGAGCGTCAGCTTGGATGCAAGCGCGGTCTGGGAGGCAATCGTGACTACTACCGTTTGCTTCTGCTCCGCAAAGCCAGAGGCAGAAATAAGTACCTCGTATGAGCCCGGGGGCAGGCCTGTCACCGTATAAGTGCCAGTAGCGCTGGATGTCGTGGTTCGCTTGGCCCCAGTCGCCACATGCGTTACAGTAATTGCCGCACCCGTGACCACTGCGCCTGTCGGGTCTGTAACCGTCCCGAGAATCGTGCCCGTGTCAGTCTGGGCGAAAGCTTGGAGCGAAACAAATGCAACTAGAACCACAACCAGTACAAACGGACTAAAGCGGCGCATGATTGGTCCTCCTTAAGACCTGCCAGGCCGACATTTACAGCTATGCGCGGCAAAATGTTTTGATAGCGCGACAAAATTTACGAGTGCCAAGAGCCATAACATCGTCGCGCATGTATGTAACTATCATCGATTTACTTGCGGTGAGCACTGGTAGTTTTACTAGGGTTGTCGTTGAAACTATGACGGGTCGCGAAGTACCTCTAGTATGCGGATCGCACGAAACTACCATGTCTATCGCCAATGTCTCGCAAAGTGTGGAGGCATTGGCCAACGGGAGAGTCGGGTTTGCCTCGTTTCTGTGCTCCGACCAGTGACACGAACACGGCAGGTGTCTTCGATACCGACAGCCAGGCTCTGTCATGGAATGCGAAACCGGTTGCTGTCTCCAGCAATATTCGAGGGACTGCGCGAGCGTCATTTAGGCTGCTTTTCTTTCTTCGACAGAGATGCGCAACGCTTTTCTCGCGCGTGACAGTTGCGCCTTCGTCGTGCCCAGCGGAATACCCAGCCAGTTCGTAAGTTCTTTTTGGGTCCAGCCAGACACGTGACGCAAGAAAATAAGTGTGCGTGTATGCTCGGGCAATCTCTGCATGAGTTCGGAGACAAACAGACGTCGTAAGATCCCAGACGAGTTGACGCCCTGCCCGATGAAGTAATTGGCGGTAGTGTCGTGAAGTTCGTCGAGCGAGATCTCGGTGTAACGCCGTTTACGAAGGTGCAGCAGAGATTCGTACGTCGCGATTCTGAAAAGCCAGGTTCCAAACCTGCACTCGCCTCGAAAGCCCGCGAGATTAAGGTAAGCTTGTAAGAACACCTGCTGAGTCACATCTTCGGCATCAGCGGGATTTTTGGTAATGCGCAGGCAGTGCCAAAACACGTTCTGGTGGTGCGTATGGTAGAGACGCTCATACGCGGCCTGATCGCCTGCTTTCGCTTGCACGACGTCTGTTTCGAAAGTGCCCGAAGGGATGCATGAAGAATTGCGTACTTCAGTTGCTTTTTGCGCCATGGTTGCAGTGACCTCGACTGAGTCAACCATCGAAGTAGCTATGGGCAAACTGGCAACAATGACAGTAAGGAAGTCTTGACGTTAACAAAGCCAGGAAGATGCGAGTTAGTTGAGTGTGCCCGCAACCTCCGCCGGTTCCGGGCCATCATCTGGCGAATCCGGTAGATCGGCCAGACGTCGTAGAGGGACCGTTAGCGAGCGTTCCTTTGCCTGGTGAATCTGGGCGGGAGTCATTACTGTTCTCAACTTGTCTAGCGCTTGGGTACCGAGGTTATTCCCTGCCTTGGCAGCCTGGCTGAACCAGCTATAGGCCTGCACGTAATCCAATTGGACACCCAGTCCGCTCGAGTAGAGTGTACCCAGATTTATTTGTGCTGCTATATGGCCTTGCGCGGCCGCTTTCTTGAACCATTGAGCGGCTTGAGCATAGTTCTGTGGCATCACTGTGCCCTGTAGTAAATAAACACCGACGGTGTTCTCGGAATCCGGTACTCCACGGGATGCGGCGGCATAATGCCATCTGAGTGCTTCTCGCTCGTTCTGAGATGTGCCAAGGCCGTGTTCGTAGAGATAGGCCACATTGTGCTCTGCAGCCGGGACCTCTCGCTCGGCCGCGGTGAGCGACCATTTAAAAGCCTCGTGATAGTCCTGGCGTACTCCGTATCCTTTGGCATAGATGAAACCCAGGCAGGATGCACCGGTCGGATCTCCTTTATTAGCGGCGGATAGAAACAGCGCCGCGGCATGCACTAGATCTTGGGTGACACCGGTTCCATGCAGATACATCAGTCCCAGGCTTGAGTCCGCCGCCGCAAAACCTTGGTTCGATGCTTTTTCATACCAACGCCGGGCTTGTTCATAGTCTCGCGGGATACCCTTACCAGTGTCATACAGGCTGGCCAGATTGAATTGTGCTGGTGCGAGACCTTGTTCGGCAGCTAGGCGGAACCACTTTGCGGCTTCGGCGGGATTCTTAGACTCTACTCCACGACCTTCATAATAAAGATATCCTAAATTATCTTGGGCCACCGCTAATCCCTGTTCGGCAGCCGCACGGAACCACTTTATTGCTAACCTATCGTCCTGCGAGACCCCCAAGCCATGCTCGTAGAGATATCCGAGTTCATCCTCCGCGAGGGGAAGATGAGCGTTAGCCGCAATCAGAAACCACCGAACTGCTTCGCCGTCGTTTCGGACGATGCCGATCCCAGTGTGGTATGCGAAACCGAGCAAGCATGCCGCAGTTGGGTCATCGCTCGCTTTTGAAAGAAGCATCTGCATTGACACATTTGCAAAGTTAATAGGCTCACGACATTCCTGCGTCGGATGAACCTGAGACGCAGGCACTTGTCCCCACCCGATACAGCAAGTCACAAGAACTACCAAAGTGCTGAGAGCCTTGGTACTTTGTAAATGTGGCATGACATCATCTCCCGACAAGCCGTCACCGACAAAATTCTCCACATCCTGTAGCCATCGAGAACGTTAGCTTGCGGGTGTGCGTCGTCCCATTGGTGAAAGTTACAGCTCAAACAGAAAAAAGATTGGCGGGGCCGCGTGGAGTAAATCGTGGGGTAGACAAGCTTACGAGGTCAGCCCGCTCGGGGCCGCCACTCCAATAAACGGCCTCAAAATGAAGTGCACGCACGATGCAGATCCGTATAGTGCGTGGCGAATCAAGTGCGTCTGAATCTTATATTCGTCCCTGCCAATGTTTCCCAGCACCAACTATTAGTCCTGCGAGTTGTGGGGTTCTTCCAATCTGGATAACAACTGAGCATGGCCGAGTTGCTGCTCTTGCGAGTACCAGGCACAGGGATTAATGCGTTGGAGCTATTTATGAAGACGGTAACGGCGATTCTCATGTCATTCGTGGTTGCAGTGCTCGCAGTAAGGTTGGGTCTCTCTCACAACAGTGACGATCCTCCGGCTAGCCTCACTAAGCACGAGGTTGCCGCCAAGCTAGAAACCTTGGCTAAAGGGTTGCAACTCGACGCAGTACAAAAGAAAAAGATACTGCCAATTCTTCAACAGGAAGCGCCGCAGTTGCAGGCCGTAAAGTACAGTCGGTCCCTTTCTCCACTGGAAAAGGCAGTGCAGCTAAAGCAGATTTCCAGTTCGTTTGACGAAAGAGTGCAGCCTCTCCTGACTCCTCAGCAGTGGCAGAAGTGGCATGAAGTGCGTGCAGAAGAAAACCGGCAGTTGGCTCAAAAACTTGAGAGCCAGCGTTAATCCAGTATTCCCACGTTACGGATGACAAACGAATTTAGGAATCTTTTAAATTAACGGCGTCTCAGTCTTCAAATTATTGCTTCTTGCACGTCCTTCCCAACTGCTCATAAAATCTCCAGCCAGCGTACGGCGTGAGAGGTGTTTGATGATGGAAGGCCTATGGAACGATCTGCATTTCGCGCTGCGTACCATGCGGCGCAACCCTGGCTTCACCGCAATTGCCGTGCTGACGCTAGGGCTAGGAATCGGTGCCAACACGGCTTTGTTCAGCATTGTGAATGCGGTATTGCTGAAGCCGCTTCCGGTTCGCAATCCGCAGGAACTGTCTCTCATGGTTTGGGACGCGGAAAACCGCCAGCTCGTGATCGAGGGCGGCTACGACGGAAGTGCCAGCTCCGACTATTCGACGACCGGCCATCTGCAGGGCACATCCTTTCCATACATCACATACGAGCGGATGAGACGCGCCACAGATACGCTCTCAGACGTGTTCGCATTTGCGACCAACGAAAAACTAAACGTTATCGTTGGTGGTCACGCCGAACTGGCTTCCGGACAATTCGTTACCAGCGACTACTATCAAGGCTTGGGAGTACGCGCTTGGCGGGGACGCTTGCTTGCGGAAGGTGACGAGACGAGTGGTTCGTCACCCGCAGCCGTGATCACTTGGCGCTATTGGCAGCGACGCTTCGCCGGTGAGTCCAGCGCACTAGGGCAGGTCATTACTATTAATAATGTCCGGTTTACAGTCGTCGGGATTACGCCGCCAGATTTTTCTGCTGCGGTTCAACTCGACGAGACGGCAGACGTCACCCTGTCCATTGGCATCGAACCTCTTCTTCGTTCACAGAATCCGCGGATGACGAAGCCTGGACTATGGTGGCTGCGCATTATGGCGAGACTTCGACCAGGAGTGAGTCGCGAGGCGGCGCAGGCCCGTCTTGATCCTATCTTTCAGCAGAGCGTAGTGGAAGGCTGGAATCAATCAACTGAGACCCGCAAGCAGACCGCGACAATCGGGCCGCGCGACTATCCGCACTTGCTGGTCAGGCCTGGCGCACAGGGCGATGAGTTCGCGCGCAGGCAGTACCAGTCGCCCCTCGAAATCTTGATGGCAGTGGTGGGAATGGTCCTGCTCATTGCATGCATCAACGCGGCCAATTTGCTCTTGGCAAAAGGATCGGGCCGACAGCAGGAATTTGCTATGCGTATGGCGCTTGGCGCGCGTCGTTCTCGGCTCATGCGGCAAACGCTAACCGAATCCGTGCTGCTGTCAGTCATCGCAGGCATCATCGGATGCGCACTTGCTTTCTGGGGCAAAGAGTTGCTGCTGGGCTGGACGCAATGGATTCGCGGAGGGACTGTACTTGAGGCAAACCTTGATTTACGCGTACTCGGTTTCACGGCGGGAATATCAGCGTTGACCGGAATCCTGTTTGGCATAGTGCCGTCATGGCGAGCAGGACGGACTCAACTCACGCCCAACGTCAAAGTACAGATCGGAAACTCTGGACGGAAGCGAGCGGGCCAGGCTTTGATCGTGTCGCAGGTAGCGATTTCTTCGGTATTGCTGGTCGGTGCTGGACTATTCGTACGCACGCTCCATAATCTGGCCGCGGTTGATGCGGGATTCAACCGCGACAATTTACTTCTATTTCGCGTCGATCCGTCAGCAAGTGGTTATGCCGACAAGGGCACCGGCATGCTGTATGACCGCATGATTGAAAGTGTGAATAGCATTCCCGGCGTGCAGGCTGCGGCCTTGTCACGACATCCGTTGCTCAGCTTTACGCATATAGGCTTGGCGGTCTACTTGTCGACAGGAAATCAGCACAACGGGGAGATCGCGGAGGTAAACACGATATCGCCCAGCTTTTTTGAAACGATGCGAATTCCCGTTTTATTAGGTCGCGTGTTGCAGCACTCCGATACCGTATCGTCGTCGCGTGTCGTGGTCGTTAATCACGCATTCGCACAAGCGTATTTTGGCGATGAAAATCCCGTCGGACAAAAATTCTGGCTGGGAGGCGGCGGTGAGGGAACTGGCTGGCCGTTGCGTAAAGAGATGGCGGCGCCGCCTGATAAGCCGCCATTGGAGATCGTGGGAGTAACCGGCGACACCAAGTACACGGATCTCCGGACTAAGATACGACCCACCGTATACCGGCCGTACGCACAGTCTCCGACGAACACAGCTACGTTCGCAGTACGCTACCACGGCGACGAAGAATCAATTGTCAATGCGGTGCGCGCAGCAGTACGGCAAGTGGATGCCCAACTTCCTATCTTCGACGTGCGCACGCAGAGAGAACAGTCCGATGAGTCGGTCGCCGAAGAGCGAATGTTTGCGAATCTTTCAAGCAGCATGGGCGGGTTGGCGCTTGTGCTGGCTGCGGTTGGATTGTATGGCATTCTTTCTTACAGCGTGGGTCGACGCACGACCGAAATCGGCGTCCGTATGGCGCTCGGTGCGAAGCAGTCCTCAGTCGTAACAATGATCCTGAGGGAGTCGTTTGTGCCGGTTGCTACCGGGATCGCGGTTGGTGTTCCCATTGCGCTAATCAGCGCTCGCGCGGCGTCGACTGTCCTCGCCGATCTGCTGTTTGGCGTCAGGCCGGCGGACCCGCTCAACCTCATTCTCGCGACTGCCACGATGGTCGCCGTTGCGCTGCTGGCCGCTTACGCGCCAGCGCGTCGCGCGGCCCGCGTCGACCCCATGGTCGCGTTGCGGTCCGAGTGAGGCCGACAAACAAATAGACAAACTAATAAATAAAGGAGCGGCACCTACCCTGAAACCCGTTCTACGGAACCCAGAAACCTACTCCAGCGGAATTGTCCGGTAATGGACATTTAAATCTCGCAGCGGACACTTCGCCAAGACTGCTTAATCTCGCCTTGTCGGTAATCGATTCATTCCATTTGGCTTAGATGTCAGCAGGGTTTGGCTCGGCGCTTGCCAATACCTTATGTGATGGATATCGCCCGCCCAGAGTTTAAGCAGCGTAAGCGCAGAAGGCAGATCGCGATGATCGCCGGGATCGTGGTTGTGGTTGCGATCCTGACTGCCGCAGTTTATCGATTGAAGCCAGCCGCGCCTACCGTCGAGCGCGGAACCGTTTGGACCGACACCGTGAAGCGCGGCTCCATGCTGCGGCAGGTCCGCGGTATCGGATCGCTCGTACCCTCGCAGGAATCGGTTCTACAAATTCCAGCCGAAACTGAAGCAACGGTTTTGCGAATCCGGTTGCTGCCGGGGTCCCTGGTCAAGCCCGAAACCGTCATCTGCGAGATGAGCGACCCGTTAGTCGAACAGGCTGCCGTGGACGCGCACCTCCAGTGGAAGGCGGCGCAGGCTGAATACCAGAGCGCGCGCATGAAACTGGAAAGCGACCTGATGAACCAGAAGGCCGGTGCCGCGACCGTGAAGGCGGACTACAGCCAAACACAGCTGCAATCACAGACCGACAAGTCGCTCTATGACCTTGGGGTAATTTCCGGGCTGGCCTATAAAGCCTCCAAGAGCAAGGCGGACGAGCTCACGATTCGTAACGGCCTTGAAGATCAGCGACTGGAAAGCACACAGAAATCGATCGACGCTCAACTCTCCCAGTTGCAGGCCAAGGTTGATCAGATGCGGGTTCTGGCGGAACTGAAGCAGAAGCAACTCGACGCCCTCAAAGTACGGGCAGGCATCGATGGCGTTCTTGTCGAGTTGCCCCTTCACGTCGGCCAGCGCGTAGCCCCGGGGACCATGCTCGCCAAAGTGGTCCAGCCGAATCACTTAATGGCCGAATTAAAAGTTGCGGAGACCCAGGCGCGCGACGTGCAAATCGGGGAACCCGCCTCAGTGGACACCCATAACGGCGTGATCGCCGGGACCGTAATGCGCGTGGATCCGGGTGTGCAAAACGGAACAGTGACCGTCGACGTCAAACTAACGGGAGAGTTGCCGAGAGGCGCGCGGCCCGATCTCAGTGTGGACGGCACCATCGATCTCGAACGACTGGACAACGTCTTGTATGTGGGGCGTCCGGCGTTCGGCCAGGAAGACAGCACGATCAGTCTCTTCAAGCTCGACGCGGATGGGCACGACGCTACGCGTGTTCCGGTAAAAGTGGGACGCGCGTCCGTAAATTCGATTCAGGTGCTCGAAGGCTTGCATGAGGGAGAAACGGTGGTGCTTTCCGACATGTCACGCTGGGATAATACCGATCGCATCCGGCTTCAGGACTGAACCAAAAAAATTCACGAAACAGAGGCAGATCATTCATGAGAGACGATAGCCAATCCCTGATCCAGATTTCTGACATGACCAAGGTCTTCTACACCGATGAGATTGAGACTCATGCGCTTTCCGGAGTCCATCTCTCTGTAAACAAGGGTGAGTACGTGGCGATGTCCGGGCCCTCGGGGTGCGGCAAGTCGACACTGCTCTCCATTATCGGGTTGCTCGATACGCCGACTGGTGGCAAGTACATGCTGAACAACAAGCCGGTGGAAAATCTGGATTTCGCCGAGCGGGCGCGCATTCGCAATCAGGAGATCGGCTTTATCTTCCAGAGCTTCAATCTCATTGGCGATCTGACCGTCTACGAGAACGTAGAGTTGCCGCTGACGTATCGCCAGAAGATGCCTTCCGCGGAACGTAAGACGCGCGTGATGGAAGCACTCGAGCGCGTCGGCATGGCCCACCGTGTCCGGCATTATCCATCACAGCTCTCCGGCGGTCAGCAACAGCGCGTCGCTGTGGCGCGTGCGCTCGGCGGAAAGCCGTCCATCCTGCTGGCGGACGAGCCGACCGGAAACCTGGATTCAAGAAACGGCGAAGCTGTCATGGAGTTGCTGGCTGACCTTCATCGCGAGGGCGCGACGATCTGCATGGTGACGCACGATCCGCGATTTGCGAAACATGCGCAGAGGGAAGTCCATTTGTTCGATGGTAAAGTTGTCGCCGAAGAAGAGCTCAAGAAACTGCTGGCGGATGTGGGCGCATGAACCGCCTGCTGCAAGATCTGCGCCTGGTGCCGCGGCAGTTCTTCAAGAACCCGGGGTTCACCGCGGTCGCGATCATCACGCTGGCCCTCGGGATCGGCGCGAATACGGCGATCTTCAGCGTAGTCAACGCGGTGTTGCTTCGGCCTCTGCCGTTCCGAAATGCTGACCGTCTGGTACGGGTTTGGCACAAACCTCCGGCAAAAAGCTTTCCGGGCATCGACCGGTTTTCTGTTTCCGCAGCCAACTACATCGATTGGCAGCGCGAAAACCATGTTTTCGAGCAAATGGCGATTTACAGCGGCCGCCTGCTGACTCTAACGGGCGTCGCCCAACCACAACAAGTGATTGCCGGCACTGTCAGCGCCGGTTTCTTTGAGACGCTGGGAGTGCCGCCAATGCTCGGGCGTAGCTTTGCCCCGGAAGAAGACCAGCCAGGACGTACCAACGTCCTCATGCTCAGCCACCGGTTTTGGCAGGAGCACTTCGGCTCGAACCGCGCAGTTGTTGGAACCAACGTCACGATGGACGGGCAAAACTTTCAGATCGCCGGAGTGATGCCCGAGAGTTTTCGTTTTCCCGAGTTCGCCCAGGTCTGGATGCCGATGGGGTGGACCGATAAAGAGCGCGCGGTGCGAGGAGAACACCACTCGATTGTCATCGCGCGTCTGAAGCCGGGAGTCGATCTCGAGCGCGCGCAGGCGGAGATGAACACGATCTCCAGCCGTTTGGAGCAACTCTATCCGGTCGACGACAAGGGATGGGGTGCGCTGGTCGTGCCGCTCCACCGGGACATGGTCAATGACGTTCGCCCAGCGTTACTGGTGCTACTCGGTGCCGTTGGTTTTGTCCTTCTGATCGCGTGCGCAAATGTTGCCAATCTTTCGCTTGCCAGGACGTTCAGCAGGCAGAAAGAAATCGCGATCCGGACCGCACTAGGCGCGAGTTCCGGACGCGTCGTGCGACAGATTTTGACCGAGTCCGTAACCCTTGCCTTGATCGGAGGAGTCCTAGGTCTGATCGTTGCCCATTTCGGCCAACGCTTCGTTCTCGCATTTCTTGCAAATCAACTTCCTGGCTCTGTCGTGGCTGGGCTCGATTGGAAGATCCTCGCATTCACAGTATGCCTCTCTGTGTTGACCGGAGTTTTTGCGGGAGTTCTTCCGGCTCTGCGCCTGGCGAAGTCCGATGTGAACCACGCTTTAAAGCAAGGCCTTGGCCGAACCGATGCGAGTTCCGGCCGCCGTGCCACACGCAGTGTTCTGGTGGTCGCTGAGGTTGCACTATCGCTGATTCTGTTGATTGGCGCGGGATTGATGATCAGAAGTCTCCACGAGCTTCAGAACGTCGCTCCTGGCTTTCAGTCTCACGGGGTGCTAACCATGACGGCCGCCGTTTCCATGTCCAAATTTCCGGGGCCGGAGCAGCAGATCCAGTTCTTCGACCAGGTACTCCAGAAGGTGAGGGCACTGCCGAGTGTCGAGTCTGCCGGTGTTGCCGATGACGTCCCGCTCAACAATGGGGGCTCGCATCAGCCGATTCAGATTGAAGGTCAGCCCGTGGTGGCAATGGCCGACCAGCCGGAAGTTGACGTGCGACTCATCAGCCCTGGATACATGCGGTCGATGCAGACCCCAATTCTTCGAGGGCGGGACCTCAATGACGAAGATATTGCCGGTAGGCCAGCAGCCATCCTGATCAGCAAATCGATGGCTGAGCGCTTCTGGCCCGGTGAAAATCCAATTGGCAAGCGGCTGACACTCACCTTCTCACCGGCGCAGGTTCGCGAAGTCGTTGGTGTAGTCGGCGACGTCAAGCTCGACAGTTTGGACCAGGCTCGCCCCTCGACCACTCTCTACGTCCCGCTCGGCCAGCTCGCAAAATCCGCCGAATTTGACTGGCGTTCGTTCCCGATGACACTGGTTGTGCGCTCAACGACATCGCCGGGGAGTATGGTGTCCGCGGTGACGAACGCCGTCCACGAAGTCGACAGGGATATTCCCGTTCGCGACATCTTTACGATGGACGATCTGGTTGCGAATTCTCTCTTGCAGCCTCGCTTCAACATGCTCCTGCTGGGCGTTTTCGCCGCTCTCGCGGTATTGCTGGCTGGGATTGGAATCTACAGCGTGCTTTCGTACAGCGTCAGACAGCGAGTTCCGGAGATCGGTATTCGACTTGCACTTGGAGCTCGCCTGACCGATGTCTTGCGCCTGGTCCTTATCGAAGGAATGAAGCCAGCGTTGCTTGGTGTTGCGATCGGAATCGGTGGTGCGTTGGCGCTGGGAAAGGTTGTCGCCAGTCTTGTTTACCAGGTGAAGCCGTCTGATCCGCTGACCTTCGCTGGCGTGGCCGTATTGCTTGGCATGATCGCGCTATTGGCGTGCCTAATCCCGGCCTATCGTGCCAGTCGAGTCGATCCGGTAATTGCGCTGAGAAATGAATGAGCAAGCCGCATGGAGAGCCTTATTCAAGATGCGCGATATGGACTGCGCCAATTGCGCAGAAGTCCTGGCTTCGCGGCAGTTGCTGTTCTCACCCTCGCGCTGGGCGTCGGACTGAACTCCGCTATGTTTCGTTTGCTCGACGCGGTGATTTTGCGAACCCTGACAGTCGAGAAACCACAGCAACTGTTCTTTCCCGAGATCACAACATCCGAGGGATCTGACATCGGCTTCCAGTATCCGGAGTTCGAAGCGATCCGCGATCATAGCCAGTCGTTCTCCCCGGTATTCGCGTTCGACACGACGCGGTTTCTCGCGAGTGTGAACGGAGAGACCGATTACTTATTCGGGCAATGCGTCTCAGCAAATTTCTACTCCGTGCTCGGAGTCAAGCCGATTCTCGGTCGAGCGTTCCTTCCCGAAGATGATCACGCCGGACAACCACCGGTTGCAGTAATCAGCTACGACTACTGGCAAAGAAGATTCGCTGGAAACCCCAGTGTCCTGGGCAAGAGTGTTGCTCTCAAAAAAATTCCATTTCGTGTGGTCGGAGTTGCGCCTCCGTCCTTTCGCGGCATTGAGCTCGGAGACGCCGTGGATATTTGGATCCCGATGTTCTATTGGCCGCAGGTACGTTTGAATGATCACCTGACCGTCGGAGTCATGGGGCGCCTAAAACCGGACACAACTGTCAGCCGAGCTACTGCCGAATTGAGCGTCATGGATCGGCAGTACGCGACTCAGCAGCTTGGGCCTAAAACGTCCAATCCAAATCAGCAAAGACTGCAAAACCGGAAAGTTGAGCTTCGTTCCGCGGCCCGAGGCATCTTCTCACTCCCGGACGATTTGCCTCACGAGCTGAATATTCTGATGGCGGTCGCCGGATTCGTTCTCCTGATTGCGTGCGCGAACGTGGCCAATCTCCAGTTGGCACGATCAATTTCTCGAAGCAAGGAAATCGCCACGCGGCTCGCACTTGGGGCGAGCCGGGCGCGGCTGATGCGTCATCTGTTGACCGAGAGCCTGCTCATCGCTCTGATCGGCGGAGTCCTGGGATTCGTATTAGCAAACCGGGCAACAGATTTGCTCTTGCGCTTCGTCATCTCTGGATTCGATCCACTTGCACTCAACTCCAGCATTGATGCACGGGTACTTTGGTTCAGCGCTGGCATGGCGATTTTGTCGGGATTGCTGTTCGGACTAGCGCCGGCATTTAGCGTCACTCGCATGGATCCCGCTCCTTCGCTCCAGGCTGGCGGAAGAAGCGAGACCGGTAACAACGCACAACGAAAGCTGAGCGGGGGACTCGTCGTGGTCCAGGTGGCGCTCTGCGTGTCCCTGTTGGTTGGAACAGGACTGATGGTGCGAAGCCTGAAAAAGCTGGCGGCTGTTAATCCGGGCTTCCAACGGGATCACATCCTTATGGCCTTTCTGTATCCGACGCTCGGGGGATACCAGGGAACAAAGGAACTCAACCTTTATTCTGCGCTGCAGGAACAAATGAGTGCCGCTCCTGGCGTAATGTCGGCCAGCCTGTCGAGGTTTCGTCTCATGAGTGGCGGCGGAGGATGGCATCGCAGAGTTGTCGGCCCGGGCATAAGCGAGAGTCCGGCACAAGGACTCCCCGTTCACTGCAGTCCGGTTTCTCCGCGTTTCTTCGCGACGATGGGAATCCCGCTCGTCTTCGGTCGTGACTTCACTTGGCACGACACCGGGGATGCGTCGAGAGTGGTGATTCTCAGTGAATCTCTCGCCCGCTCTTTGTTTCCAAATGAGAGTCCTATCGGTCAGAGACTTGAGTTTGTGGAAGGTAAAACCCACGAGCAAGCGGAAGTCGTCGGAATTGTGCGTGACGTCCAATCTTTCAACTTGCGAGCAGCCGACGAAGCCGCCGGTATCTATATTCCGTTGAACCAGACGCCATCTGACTTGCTCGGACAAGCTGTCCTTGAAGTTCGTACTACGGATCAGACCGACGTTGCGCTCGCTAGCCTGCGCCGCGTTACGCAGACCATCGATGCCGACTTCCCTTTGGCGCGAATGAGTACGCAAGAGGAGCAGGCTGCGGAAACGCTAACCGGCGAACGTTCTCTGGCCACACTCCTGAGCTTGTTCAGTGGTCTGGCGCTGTTGCTGGCGAGCATCGGACTTTACGGCGTAATTGCTTACTCGACCGCACGGCGCACTCGAGAAATTGGAATTCGTGTAGCTCTGGGAGCACATCGAGCAGACGTTCTCCGGATGATTCTCAGCCAGGGAATGCGCCTGACGCTGATCGGAGTAGGGATTGGTCTCGTCGGTGCGATCGTTGCCTCCCGTGTGCTTGCGAGCCAATTGTTCGGTATCACTTCGACCGATCCCGTGACATTTGCTGGTGTGGTGTTGACATTAGTGGCGGTTGATTTGGCTGCGTGCTACATCCCGGCGCGGCGGGCGGCGAAAGTCGATCCGGTCGATGCGCTGCGATACGAGTGAGGAGCCGCATGGGAACTCTAATTCAAGATATCCGTTATGCGCTGCGGCAGTTATACAAGCGGCTTACATTCACAGCCATTGCAGTCGTCACTCTTGCCTTGGGCATCGGTGCGAGCACCGCCATCTTCAGCGTGGTATATGGTGTGCTGCTGCGGCCTTTGCCTTACAGGGATCCGGACCGGATCATGGCGGTTTTTGAAGTTACCAACAAGGGCGTCTGGAACCGCCTGGCCGATCCGAACTTTGACGACTTTCGTAGTCAAAGTCACAGCTTCCAGGCCATTGCGAAATACACCGCGTACCCCATCTCGGTTTCAGGTGCCGCACAGCCGACACGTTCGATCGTGGCCACCGTCTCGGCCGATTTTCTCAAGGTCTTCCGTGTGCAGCCGACCGTTGGCCGGGATTTTACCGCCGCAGACATGAAAAAGGGCGCTGCTCCGGTGGCTCTGGTGAGCTATGGCTACTGGAAACAGTATCTGGGTTCCGCTACTGATCTCTCGCAGTTGCACCTCAAGGTCGATAACGCTGTCTACGCGGTGATTGGAGTTCTCCCAAACGAATTTCAATTTCCTTCCGACACGGCTCTATGGGTTCCCGCCGATCTTGAAGGAGAAAACCCCAGCAGAACTTCTCACAACTACAGCGCGGTTGCGCGACTACGTGATGGCGTCACCGTCGCACAGGCAAGTGGTGACATCAGCGCGATCGCACGACGTATCCACGACAGCACCAACGAGCCCCCGGACTTCCTGCTGAAAGACGGAGTTGTCGTCCCGCTGCAGGAATCGATCACGCGCGAGATACGTTCGGCGTTGCTGATTCTTCTCGGTGCGGTTGCATTTCTGCTTCTTGTTGCGTGCGCCAACGTCGCGAATCTTCTGCTGGCACAAGCCTCGGTGCGGGAGCGTGAACTCGCGATTCGTAGCGCGCTCGGTGCAGCCCGTGGCCGTTTGATTCGCCAATTCCTTACCGAGTCGTTTGTCCTTTCGGTCATCGCCGGCGGCCTCGGCGTACTAGGAGCATTTTTCGGGGTGGCCGGACTGATCGCGTTGGCTCCGCAAAACCTCCCACGCCTCGATAGCATTTCCATCAGCACCCCGGTACTTGCGTTTGCATTGTTCCTCTCTACCGCAGTTGCCGTGGGGCTCGGAGCATTTACAGCCATACGTGGGACCTCTCGCAATGTGCGGGAGAGTCTGGCAGAAGGTGGGCGCGGACAAGCCGGATCTCAAGGCAGTCACCGCATCGGTGAGGGTATTGTCGCAGCACAGGTCGCGATCACGCTGCTTCTGGTCATAGGAGCAGGGTTGCTCGGGCGCAGCTTGTTGAAGGTCCTCGAAGTTAATCCTGGGTTCCGCGTCGACAAGATCGTCACTATGGAAGTGTCACTGCCTTGGGCGAACGCGACCGACGCCAAAGCAAAGACACGGGAATCCATCTTTTTCGCCAACCTGATCGATCGGTTGAAGCAGGTTCCCGGCGTGAGCAAAGTTGGGGCAGCGAGTGAACTTCCCATGAACGGCGGTCTCCCCGACGGCTTGTACATGCTGATGACACAGGATGAGCTTCCAAAGACTCCTGTGAACGATGAAGCCCTGACGCGCGAGTTTGACATCCTCTTTCAGCAGAAAGAGCGGCTTGGCACCGCAGATTTTTGTGTGGCGACCAATGGATATTTTCAGGTTCTCGGCATTCCTCTGATTCGTGGGCGCATTTTCGGCGAGCAGGATACGCCAGACTCCCAGCACGTAGCGGTGATCAGCGAATCGCTGGCCCGCGAGCGGTGGCCTGGGCAGGATCCGATCGGCCACACGATTGAATTCGGAAACATGGATGGAGACATGCGCTTGCTGACGGTTGTTGGAATCGTTGGCGACGTTCATGAAAACGGACTCGAGGTCCCGCCGCACCCTACCGTCTATGTGAATCTGTTTCAGCGCCCGCGGCCAGCCATCGCGCTAATGATGTTGAGCGACGCGCCCACGCAATTGGTCACTTCCGCTGCGCGTGGAATCCTCCAGGAACTCAATCCTGAACTATCACCGGAGTTCCGGACGTTCTCGCAGGTCTACTCTGCTTCACTGGGCTCGCGCAAATTCAACCTGATTCTCATCGGATTCTTCGGAATCGTTGCTTTGCTGCTCGCGACTGCAGGAGTGTTCGGCGTGGTGGCGTATTCGGTCAGCCGTCGGACCCGCGAGATCGGTGTCCGGATCGCTCTCGGTGCTCGGCCAAGCGATGTATTGGCAATGGTCCTTGGACAAGGCATGCGCACGATAATCATTGGCCTTGTGATCGGGCTGGCTGCCGCTTTCGCCCTGACGCGCATGATCGGATCGCTGCTCTTTGGCGTGACGGCCACCGACCCGGTCACCTTTGCCGCAGTTGTGCTGCTTTTGATAGTGACTGCGCTGGCGGCGTGTTACATCCCTGCACGGCGGGCGGCCAAAGTGGATCCAATGGTGGCTCTGCGATACGAGTGACAAAACTCGCAGAGATTACAGCGAGGGTTACGGCATGACAGGCTTGCTTCAGGATGTGCGTTACGCATTACGGCAGCTTCGCAACAGCCCTGCGTTCACCGCGGTAGCTGTGATCACGCTTGCGCTGGCCGTGGGCGCGAATACCGCAATATTCTCGGTCGTTCATGCGGTCCTGTTGGAGTCTCTGCCCTATCGGCAGGTCGACCGCTTGGTGATGGTGTGGGGCAGAAATCCATCACGCGGCGATCTGCAGTTTCCCATCTCGGCCGGAGCCTTCACTGATTGGCAACAAAAGAACGATGTCTTCGAAGACATTGCGCCTTCTTTCGACGATGAAGTTACGCTGACCGGGTCCGGAGAGCCAAGGCTGGTCCTGGGATACGCTGTCGCGCCGAACTATTTGCACATTCTGGGCGTGGAAACTCGAATCGGGCGAGGGTTTACCGAGCAGGAGGCCAAGTCAGGAGCGACGGTCGCCGTGCTCAGCGACAAGTTTTGGCGCGATACATTTCATGCCGATCCGCAGATCTTGGGAAAAGCGATCACGCTCAACTCGAAGTCCTACGAGGTGATCGGCGTCCTGCCTCCGGCGGCGGAGTATCCTCCGCGCACAGAGCTGTGGTTTCCCATGGCACTAACCTCGCCGGAAAATTATCGAGATCGCTTCGTCCGCGTGATTGGCCGGCTGAAGCCTGGAGTTTCGCTTGCCGATGCGCAGGTTCGGATGAACGCGCTCGAACGTCAGATCGCCGCGCAACATCCCGACACCGATGCCGGCAACGAGACTTGGGTTGAGCCGCTGAGCCATGAGTTGACGGGTGGTATTCGGACTCCGCTTCTGGCTCTGCTAGGTGCAGTCGGCTTGGTGCTCATCATCGCCTGCGCCAACATCGCCAGTTTATTGCTCATGCGGGCTGCAGGACGCAGGACCGAAGTGTCGCTCCGAGTTGCTATCGGCGCCAGCCGCTTTCACGTATTGCGCCAATTCATGTGCGAGAGCATGGTGCTTTCTCTTCTGGGAGGTGCGATCGGCGTAGCGCTCGCTTTCGCATCAACGCGCTTCTTGCTCGCCATTTTTCCAAACGGTGTCGCCAATTTGAGTATCCCCAAGATCGAGGCGATTCCAATCAATGCTCCCGTGCTTGCGTTCGCGTTACTGATCACCATCCTTACAGGACTTATCTTTGGCGCCGCTCCGGCCATGCAATTGGCGAATACCGATCCGAACGAGGCGCTGAAGGAGTCTCGCGGATCGACTTCTACCTTCCAGTCGAGTCGGCTCCGCTACGCCCTGGTTGCGACAGAAATTGCCCTGTCGACGGTCCTGCTGGCCGGTGGTGGATTGATGATCGAAAGCTTCCGGCAGGTCTATCGCGAAGACCTCGGCTTTCGGCCGGAGCGCGTTCTTGCGTTGGAAGTCTTTCTTCCGGGTACGCGATATCCTGAGAACCCGCCGGACAAGCGCCGCAGCTTTGTCTCCAATACGCTCGAACGTCTGAGTAGCATTCCGGGTGCTGAGTCAGTTGCAGCGACGAATTTCCTTCCACTGTCGGGATTCTGGGGAACGACCGACTTTACGATTGTGGGCCAGCCCCAACAGGACAACACGTCAAAGCCCCAGGCTGACAATCGCCTGATAACGCCCAGCTACTTCTCCACCATGGGCATCGGGTTGCTTCGCGGACGCAATTTTACTGGTGCGGATCGATCCGACAGTGAGAAAGTTGCGATCGTCAATACAGCGCTCGCACGCCGCTATTTTGGCGGCGCTGATCCGATCGACAAGTTTCTGGAGCTTGGGGACGCCGCGCATCCGGACCGGTGGCGCATCGTCGGCGTGGCGTCAGATGTAAGGGCATTTGGTCCCGAAGAAGAAGCGCACGCAGACCTGTATCGGCCTCTGGAACAGTTACCGTTCCCGCTGCTCTCATTCTTGGTTCGCACCACGGGTGATCCCTCGGCATTGCTCAAGTCCGCTCAACGCGCTATCTGGGACGTAGATAAAGACCAACCGGTCTTTGATGCGATGCCGATGCGCTCGCTTGCGACGCAGTCAATCACTTTGCGGCGGACGAGCACGATTCTTCTTGCAAGCTTTGCTGCGCTTGCCCTGATCGTTGCCGCAGTTGGCCTTTACGGGCTCATTGCTTACACGGTCGTGCAGCGTACTCACGAGATCGGTGTCCGCATGGCTTTGGGAGCTCGGCGCAGTGATGTACTACGTCAGGTCGTGCGCAACGGTATGAGCCTGGTTGTAATCGGAGAGTTCGCAGGATTTGCACTGGCCTTACTTTTGGCACGCATGGCCGCGAGCGTCTTATATGGCGTGAGTCCGGCTGATCCCTCGGTACTCGCAATTGCCTTGTTTGCTCTGACATTCGTTGCGCTCGTTGCATGTTTCATCCCGGCGTTTCGGGCCACCAAAGTTGATCCGATGGTGGCGTTGCGCTACGAGTGAGAAAGGAAACGGAATGACCGCCCTGATGCAAGACCTGCGCTATGCACTGAGGAGTTTCAAGAACCGCCCGACATTCGCAGCGGTTGCGGTTCTGACGATTGCCATTGGTATCGGTGCAAATACCACGATTTTCAGTTGGCTGCGGTCACTCGTCTTGAATCCGTTTCCGGGAGCGACCGATCCTGACCGCATCGTGGCGATTGAGAATACTGCGCCCGACGGCGAGCCCATCACCACGTCCTACATGGACTTCCGCGATTATCGCGACAACCTGCGGCTAGTGAACTTCGTGACGGAGTATCGGGGCTACCTGTTCTCGGTTGGCGAAGCGCCAAATGTAGAGCGTGCCTGGGGCGAAATGGTCTCTGCCGAAGTGTTCGACATGTTCGGCATGAAGCCCGAGGCCGGGCGCTTCTTCTCACCCGAAGAACGCGACGATGCGCAGAATGCTCATGCCGTTGTCGTGATCAGCGACCACTATTGGAAATCGCACTACGGCTCGGATCCTTCTGCGGTTGGAAGCACGCTGCGGATCAACCAGACTCCGCTGACGGTTATCGGCGTCACTCCAGAGAGTTTTCACGGCACGCACGCGGGCCTCGACTACGACTTCTGGATCCCGCTCACGATGTATGGACAGATGACCCATACCGGCACATGGATGTTGCGGGATCGCAACACACGTAACTTCATGCTCCTGGCGCGTCTGGCTGGCGGTGTGAGCATCGAGCAGGCGCGCGGAGAAGTGCAGGCGCTCGCGAACCGCATGGCAGAAGTCGATGCGGACTCGAATCAAGGAGTAGGTGCCGTGGTACTTCCCGCGTGGCAGTCTCACTTTGGCACGCAGTCCGTGCTGTTGACGCCGGTAGCGATCCTGATGGGGACCGGCGGTGTAGTTCTGCTCATCGTGTGCGCGAATCTCGCGAACTTGCTTCTGGCCCGCGCCACGGCGCGGCAGCAGGAACTGAGCATTCGTCTGGCGTTGGGAGCCAAGCGCGCACGATTGGTGATTCAGTTGTTGACCGAAACGCTGCTGATGGCACTCGCCGGTTCGATCTGTGGCGTGCTCTTCGCGAGTTTTCTAGGTGGCGCCCTTCGCTGGCTGCTGCCCGCCGTTACTCGACCGGTGATGATCGCTCCGCCCATGGACAGTCAGGTTTTTGGTTTCACGGCGGCACTGGCCGTTTTCGTTACGGTTCTCGCGGGATTGGCGCCAGCTCTGAGCGCGTCTGGAACCAATATCAATAATGCGCTGAAGCAAGGCGGACGCACCGGGAGTTCCGGCACTCAGACTCACCGTCTGCGTGGCGCGATGGTGGTCTCCGAAGTGGCTCTCGCAGCCGTGGCATTGATCGGCGCGGTATTGTTCGTAAAGAGTTTTGCGCGTGCACGCGCGGTCGATCCGGGATTTTCGCCAGACGGAGTAGCGCTGGCGCAGTTTGATTTTTCCACCTCCGGCTATGACGCGAAGCAGACCGATGTTTTCTGCCGCGGCCTGCATGACCGCTTGCAACAACTGCCAGGAGTGACCGCGGTCAGTTACGACGATTCGGTGCCGCTGGGTTTTCATGGAGGGAATTGGGAGACGCTCCAGGTAGAAGGTTATGTTCCCGGACTAAACGAGAACATGAAGATTTATCGCGACCTGATCTCACCCGGTTATTTCGATTCGATGAAGATTCCGATCGTCGAAGGCCGAGATTTCGACTGGCACGATGATTCGACGACACAGCACGTGATGATCGTGAACCAGGAGTTCACGCGCCGCTTCCTTCCCAACCGCAACCCCATCGGTCACAAAGTGCATGGTTGGGGCATGTGGTTCACCATCGTCGGCGTCGCAAAGGACAGCAAGTACCATCGCGTGACCGAAAATCCGCAACCTTATTTCTATATACCGATCCGCCAGGTTTTCCGTCCGGAATATGGGCTGACGTTCCACCTGCGAACTTCGGGCTCCGTGAACGAAGCCATTTCGTCGCTTCGGCGTGAGGCGGCAGTAATCGATCCTGCAATCACGATTTTCGACGCTCAATCGATGGCCGAGTACATCTCGGCGTCGCTGTTCGGGGCAAAGATTACGGCGGATCTACTCAGCCTTCTCAGTGCTGTTGGCCTTCTTCTCGCCGCCATGGGGCTGTATGGAGTGATGGCCTACTCGGTCGCCCAGCGTACGCGCGAGTTCGGTGTGCGCGTCGCCATGGGAGCACGGCAGATCGACATTCTTCAGTTGATCCTGCGGGAAAGCGCCCGTCTCACGCTCTTAGGGACTGCAGTGGGTTTGGTCCTGGCAGGAGTGGCTACGCGAATTGTTGCCAACCAAATGTATCGCGTGAGCCCGCTTGATCCGCTGACGTTCTGCGGTGTGGGGTTGGTGCTGATGGCAGTTGCCTTCGCGGCAAGCTACATTCCGGCGTGGCGCGCGGCGAAGGTCGATCCGATTGTGGCGTTGCGCTACGAGTGAGGGCGGCATCTTTTGAAGACACTATTCCAAGACGTCCTGTTCGCTTTGCGCCAATTCCGCAAAGCGCCCGGCATCTCTGCGGCGACGGTGCTCACGCTTGGGCTCGGGATCGGCATCAACGCGGCGGTATTTACCTTGACCTACCTGCTCGTCCTCGAGAGGCTCCCGGTTCCTAATCCGACGGAATTGGTTCGCTACACCTTCCGCAACGGCAGTCAGGATATTGGGCTTTCCGGTCCGCTCTACGATGCCCTTCAGAAGCACGAATCCGGACTTACGGGTCTGCTGGCGTGGAGTCAGAACAGTGTCGCAGTTCTGGAGAACGGTGTTGTCACCGGCACGAAGGGTGCGCTGATGACCGGCAACGGCTTCCGAGTTCTCGAGTTGCAGCCCGCGATTGGTCGCGCTTTCAGCGAAGCCGACGATACCACTTCCGGTGGCTCAAATGGATTTCAAGCTCTCCTGGGATACGACTACTGGAAGAACCATTTTCAGTCTGCTCACTCGGTGCTGGGAAAAGTCCTGACCATCAACAGAAAGCCAGTAACCATTATCGGAGTCTTGCCCAAGGGTTTCGACGGACTCATCGTTGGAGAACACGTCGACATTCTCTTGCCGCTCTCATTCGAAGCGGTTCTGAATTCTCAGCCTCAGCGAGAGAACCCCGGATCGTTCTGGCTGACGGTCATGGGCAGAATGAAACCAGGCGAGAGCCTACGTAGAGCTGTGGCAGACCTCGGCGCAACGGAGGCGGCAGTTCGCCAAGATGCAGATGGCAAGCACATATTCCTAAGCGGTTTCTTTGCCTCCTTCAAGCTCGGCGTCGAGAGTGGCAGTTCCGGCCGATCTTTTTTGCGAGTGGCATATGAATCTCCGCTGCTGGCACTGGAGATCCTCGCTGGGTTGTTGCTCCTGCTCTGCTGCACGAACGTCGCGCTCCTTACGCTTGCGCGGCTTGTCGGCCGGCAGCAGGAGTTTGCGGTCAGGCTCGCGATCGGTGCTTCGCGCCTACGAATCTTTCGCCTGGTTCTGTCCGAGGGGACTGTTCTGGCTACCTGTGGCCTCGGCGTGGGAGTCCTGGTCGGCTGGTGGGCGGCGAAATCTTTGGCTGCGATGATCACTTCCTTCGGGCAAGCGCCAGCGATTGATGTAACGCCGCGCGCGACAATTCTCAGTTTCACTGCGGGAGTCACAATTCTGGCTGCACTTCTGGCCAGCGTCTTGCCCGCGATCAACGCCGGGCGAACGGCCCTGTCGCCGGATTTGAAGCAGACGCAGGCATCATCCTCACTGAAAAATCTGGGCGGATGGTTCGTGCCTCTACAAGTTGCCCTGGCGATTGTCCTTCTCGCATCCGCCTCCCTTCTGATCGGAACCTTGAGAAATCTCTTGCTTCAACGATCCGGTTTCCATGCAGAAGGAGTAGTAATGGCGGAAATCGATTTAAGTCTGGGCAAACCGACTGCCAGTTTGGCAGCACAACAAGCGCAGCAGATTCTTGATCAGGTCGCCGGGGCGCCAGGGGTGCAATCCGCCACCTTGATGTCCATGCCCCCGCTGCATAGCTGGTTCAGTTCCGGCCACTATTTCGCTATCGACGCCCGCGGACAGGTCCACAGCGACATGGAAGGATGGCAGGAGTCCGTCTCTCCCAATTACTTCGCCACGATGGGAACCGCAATCCGACGGGGCCGCGGATTCTTGCCGCAGGATTTGACGGGTCCTCATGCTTGCGTGCTAAGCGAGTCGGCTGCGCGTCGTTTTTTCCCGGGAGAAGACCCGATTGGCAAACTAGTCTTCGCCGGTGCCGAGAATTCAGAATCAGATGGCAAGAAACCAGTGGATCCGGCGGATACCTGCTCGGTCGTTGGCGTCGCTGAAGACGCGCATTTCCGCACCTTGCGCGAAACTCCGCCGCGTACCATTTACCGCTTGTTTGGTGCAGATGGCTTAGGCACAACTTTTTCGCTTGCCGTAAAGAGCGGAACACCGGCTGACGTCGTTTCCTCGATTCGTAGAACCGTTCAAAGCGTGGCGCCGGCCGCAATCGCACCGACTCCCTATACGTTCATCGAGCTGCAGGATGAGGACCTGAAGAGAGAGAGGCTCTTGTCGGTTCTTTCATCCTCGTGTGCCGCGATCGCCCTGTTGCTAACTGGCCTGGCCCTTTACGCGTTGCTCGAGCGCTTGGTGGCATTGCGCACTCGCGAAATCGGTATCCGTCTTGCGCTTGGATCACAACCGCGCTCGGTGCTTGCGCTGGTGATTCGTGAGGGCATGACGCTGGTGGTGGCCGGGTTTGCGGTTGGTCTCATCCCGGCGTTGGCGATATCGCGAGTGTTGCGCACTCTGTTGTTTGGTGTGACGACGGCTTCGCCGATGTTTGCGGGCGCTATCGCATTGCTAGTTGTTGTTGGAGTCGCGGCCTGTTATATACCCGCGCACCGTGCTTCGAGAGTGGACCCCATGGTGGCACTACGCTACGAGTGAACATGAATATGGGAAGCATATTCCAGGATATTCGTTTCGCGTTGCGGCAGTTGCGCAAGGCGCCGGGCTTTGCCTGCACGGCCATTTTGATTTTGGCGATCGGAATCGGCGGGACCACAGCCATCTTTAGCGCGCTCAATCCAATCTTGTTCGAATCTCTGCCGTATCCGCATGCCAGGCGGATCATGATGATCTGGTACGCCGGCGAAGACGGCACACGCGTCCCGCAAGCCTTCCACACCTACCGCGAGTTAGCAGAACGCAGCCGATCATTCGAGTCAGTCGCAGCGATGAAACCGTGGCAGCCCACACTGGTTGGTGCAGATCAGCCGGAGAGGATCGATGGTCAGCAGGTCAGTGCTGACTATTTCCGTACATTGGGCGTGTCTCCGATCATCGGGCGGGACTTTCTTCCTGCCGACGACGTCTTTAACGGTCCCAAGGTTGTGATCCTTAGCAACGGACTTTGGCGGCGTCGGTTTGCTGCCGACAAATCGGTAGTCGGACAACAGATCAGACTCGATGACCAAAGCTTCACCGTGATTGCCATAATGCCGAGCGCTTTTGAAAACGTGCTTGCTCCTTCTGCCGAGGCTTGGTCACCACTTCAGTACAACACCGGCAACATTACTTCTACCGATACAAGGGAGTGGGGACATCACCTGCGGATGGTCGGACGGCTGCGAGCAGGTGTGAGCGAGCGTGAAGCAAAGAGCGACCTCGCGTGGATCGTAAGCACTCCTGTTCCGGAGTTCCCGCGGCCGCGTTGGGCAACTCTCGGGCAAGGAGTCATTATTGATTCGCTGCAAGACGACGTGACCCGGGGCGTGAAGCCTGCACTGCTGGCCGTTTTCGGCGCGGTGATTCTGGTTCTTTTGATCGCGTGCGTAAACGTCACCAACCTTGTGCTGGCGCGAGGGGCGCAACGGCAGGGAGAAATTGCCATGCGCGCCGCTCTCGGCGCCGCACCTCCAAGATTGATCCGCCAGTTGGTTACAGAGAGTTTGCTCCTCGCAATCCTTGGTGGAGCACTCGGGATGCTCGTTACTCAGGCTGGGATCCGCTTGCTGATCGCTCTAAGTCCTCCCGGATTGCCGCGAGTCAACGCGATTCGTCTCGATGCGACGGTTTTTGCTTTCGCATTCGCCGTCGCCCTATTGATTGGCTTGGCGGTGGGGTTGATCCCGGCCCTGCAGTCTTCACGCCGAGATCTTCATGACGCATTACAGCAGAGTTCCCAGCGCACTGCGGGAGGTCACCAACTCACCCGGCTCGTATTTGTTGTTGCGGAGGTTGCTCTTGCTTTGGTCTTGCTCGTGAGTGCGGGCCTTCTCTTGCACAGCTTGAAGCGGCTCTTTGGTGTATCGCCGGGATTCGATGCATCCAGCATGCTCAGCATGCAAGTGCAGACGTACGGAAAGAAATACGATGAAGACCGCGTTTGCCATCGCTTCTTCGAGCAAGCGCTCGATGCCGCACGTCAGGTGCCCGGTGTGAGCGTAGCCGCATTCACCAGCCAATTGCCCCTGAGTGGTGACTCTGACGTGTATGGAGCGCGTTTCGAAGAGGACGGCCCTGATACCGGTTATCCCGTCTATCGATATGCAGTGACTCCCGGCTACTTCTCCGCCTTTAGCATCCCGCTGAAGCGCGGTCGTGTGCTCGACGAGCGTGACGCAATGAACGCGCCGCCGGTCATACTCATTAGCGAATCGCTGGCCAGACACAGATTTCCGAATCAAGACCCGATCGGAAAGCGCGTTCACGTCGGAGGTCTCGCCACTTCTCCGATGTTCACGATCGTTGGCGTAGTGGGAGATGTGAAGCAGATGTCGCTTGCGCTGGGCGAGACGGATGCCATTTACACAACTCCGGAGCAATGGCACTGGGCTGATGGAACTCGGTCGTTGGTAGTGCGCACCCGCGGAAACGCGGCTGCATTAGCCCCCGCGATCAAGAACGCGATCTGGTCGGTAGACAAAGATCAGCCGATTGTGCGAGTCGCGATGATGGACGATCTGCTCGCAGCTTCGGCGGCAGAGCGTCATTTCGTGCTGATTCTGTTTCAGGCGTTCGGGTTGATCGCCCTTGCACTCGCAGCAACTGGCATCTATGGAGTTCTCTCTGCCAGTGTTACCGAGCGAAGGCGCGAGATCGGAGTGCGCGCCGCACTCGGCGCACAACGCAGCGGCATCGTTGCTTTGGTGTTGCGGCAAGGCCTGACGCTGACCTGTTTGGGCATTGGCATTGGCGCAGTAGGAGGAGTTGCGGCGAGCCAAGCACTCACATCGCTGCTGTTCGGAGTGTCCCGCCTCGATCCGCTTACTTATCTTGCCGTAATTGCTCTGCTCACGGCTGTGGCGGTAGTTGCGTGCGGCATCCCGGCATGGCGCGCGGCAAAAATCGATCCGATGGTGGCACTGCGCTACGAATAAGGGGAAAGCTGATGGAAAACTTCTTGCAGGATGTCCGATACTCGCTTCGGCAATTGCGCAAAAGCCCGGGATTCGCTGTTACAGCGATTCTGATTCTGACCCTGGGCATTGGCGCCAGCACCGCCATCTTTGGCTTCGTTGACGTGGCGCTGATTAAGCCCCTTCCATATAAGGATCCAGTACGACTCGTTGAAGTCACTGAAAGTGTTTCCGTTCTTCCTCGCGCCAACCTTTCGTATCCCGATTATCTCGATTGGAAGAAACTCAACCACGTCTTCAGTTCGATGGACGTTTACGACCAAACGGGCTACTTGCTGCGCACTCCGTCGGGTACCGAGCCTGTGGAGGCAGTGCGCGTCAGCGATGGTTTCTTTCGCACGTTAGGAATTGCCCCCGTCCTCGGCCGTGATTTTCATACCGGAGAAGACCTGCCAGAGGCGCCCCAGACGGTGATCTTGAGCTATGCCACATGGCAGAGGCGCTTCGGCGGCAGGAAGGACGTTGTCGGGGAAACCCTGAACCTGAGCGATGCTCCTTATACGATCATCGGCGTCCTGCCAGAGAGCTTTCAATTTGCAGCGGCAGGCGCTACTGAACTCTGGACCAATCTTCACCCAGTCGACCAGTGCTCGAAACGTCGGAGCTGTCATGGCTTGACCGGGATCGGGCGGCTGAAAGACGGAGTTTCCGTTGAGGCGGCGCTGGCCGAGATGAAGACCATCGCCAGGCAGCTCGAGATTCAATATCCCAACGACAATCGCGGTCAAGGAGCCTATGTCGCTCCGCTCACTGACGAATTCGTGCGAGACATACGGCCGATTCTGTTGGCGTTACTTGGAGGTGCCGGGCTGCTATTGCTGATCGCGTGTGTGAACGTATCGAGTCTGTTGCTGGTCCGTTCCGAAAGTCGCAAACGCGAAATTGCCGTACGAGGCGCGCTCGGTGCCTCACGCATTCGACTGGCGCGGCAGTTCACGGTAGAAGGCCTGGCGCTCGCGGGAGTGAGCGGGTTCGTCGGGATTGCTCTAGCACAAGTGGCCATGCAGGTCCTGACGAGCCTCATCTCGAAAGACATGATGGCCGGCATGCCCTACCTTTCTGGCCTCGGACTGAACCTGCATGTGCTCGCTTTTGCAGCCGCCATCTCGCTGGGAGCGACCATCTTGTTCTCGATGACTCCGATCTTCCGTCTGCCTTTAGGCGAAATTCGTGATGGCTTGGCCGAAGGCGGCCGTGGTTCTGCCGGAACTCTCTGGCGCCGCTTCGGTGCCAACCTGGTTGTTGTCGAACTCGCGGTTGCAGTCGTTCTCCTCGTCAGCGCCGGGTTGCTAGGCAAGAGCTTCTATCGCCTTCTGCACGTGGAGATCGGATTCCAGCCTGAGCATCTCGATACGGTGACCGTCGCTCTTTCGGACACTGCCTTTGCAAAAGACGAGCAGCAGGTTGTCATGGGACGACAGATCGTCGACCGGGTTTCAAACTTACCTGGCGTCCAGTCGGCGGCGCTCACCAGTGTCTTGCCCGTCAGTTTCAACGGCAATACGACATGGATCAGGATTGTGGGCAAGCCCTATAACGGTGAACACAACGAGGTGAACGAGCGCGACGTCAGTTCCGCCTTCTTCAGCACGATACGCGCCAAGCTTCTTCGCGGAAGGTATTTCACAGATGCTGAAGATGCTACGAAGCCTCACGTGATGATCATCAACAAGGCCCTCGCGGATAAATATTTTCCGGGCGAGGATCCGATCGGCCAGAGAATTGGCAACACCGATCTTTCCCCGCAATCGGTCTATGAGGTCATTGGGGTTGTTGAGAACGTCCGCGATGGTTCCCTCGACTCCGATGTCTGGCCGGCAGTCTATTACCCGTTCAACCAGAGTCCGGATACATACTTCAACCTTGTCGTCCGCACTTCTCAGGCGGAACAGTCTCTGCTGCCGACGATCGTAGCGACCGTGCGTGGAATCAGCCCTGCACTAACCACGGAGAAGGAAACCACGTTCACAGCCAAAATCAACAACTCGCCGAGCGCCTATCTACACCGTACGTCGGCTTGGATTGTTGGAGGATTCGCCTGCCTGGCGCTCTTGCTGGGCGTGGTCGGTCTTTACGGTGTGATTGCTTACTCGGTGGGAAGGCGCACACGCGAGATCGGTGTGCGCATGGCCCTCGGTGCGCAACGTGCGGCTGTCTATCGACTGATCATGCGCGAGGCGGCATGGCTCGTTGGAGTTGGAATCGGCATGGGGCTGCTGTGTGCGATCGGAGCCGCAACCTTAATTCGCGGATTGCTGTTCGGCGTTCGTTCGTGGGATGCCGGCACCCTGTTTGCGGTAGCTCTGGTGCTGTCAGTGTTCGCGCTCCTTGCGACCTATATCCCTGCGCGAAGGGCAGCGCAGGTCGATCCCATGGAGGCTCTGCGTTACGAGTAGCAAGCTGCAACTATGACTGGACTTATACAAGACATTCGCTTCGGCCTTCGCCAACTGCGAAAGAGCCTCGGCTTCAGCTCCGTCGCGATCGTTACGCTGGCATTGGGTATTGGCGCCAACACGGCCATCTTTAGCCTGCTGAATGCCGTGCTGCTGCGAAACCTGCCCGTGCAGGAACCAGAGCAACTGGTCCTCTTTGGTAAAGGATCATGGCGGGGTAGCGTCGATAGCCTGCCCAATCGTAGCTGGCAGCTCTTCTCCTATCCGTTCGTTCGTGAATTTCGCCAGAAGAACGAAGTCTTCTCCGACGTAGGCGCCATCAGCAGTATCCTCTTTGCAACTCATGGGCGCGTTGCTGGCAGACAAAACCTGGAAAAGGTCGATGCCGAACTGGTGACGGGCAGCTTCTTTCACGTCCTTGGCGTAACGCCAGTTCTGGGCAGAGTTCTTACCGACTCCGACGATGAGACGATCGGCGGCCATCCGGTTGCGGTAGCAAGTTATTCCTGGTGGCAAACGCGTTTCGGAAAAAGGCCCGATGTAGTGGGCAAGACCGTAACCATTGGGAATACCGTCTACACAATCATCGGTGTTGCACCTCCGGATTTCTTCGGTGTCACTGTTGGACAATCTCCACATATCTGGATTCCACTCGCGATGGAGAAAGAGATTTCCCCGGGATGGAACGGGGTCGACAAGAATCTATTTCAGTCGCTCTATGTCGTTGCGAGACGCAAACCTGGTGTCAGCATCAAGCAAGCCAATGCCAATACCAATCTGCTGTTTAAGCAGATTCTGCACGAATACGTCGGAGCGCAGCCCAGTCAGCAGGCGTTGAACGATATTGATCATGCACAAATCGTACTGACGCCGGCCGCGACCGGATTGTCCCAACTGAGGCGCGAGTTCTCCGCTCCTCTGACAATTCTGATGGCGGTGGTCGGCCTCGTGCTGCTGGTCGCCTGCGCGAACATCGCCAACCTGCTTCTAGCGAGAGCCACTGCGCGGCGGCGGGAGATTGCGGTTCGGATGTCGATGGGCGCAGCTCGCTGGAGATTAATCCGACAACTGATCGTGGAGAGTGCGCTGTTAGGTCTCGGGGGAGCAGTCCTCGGAGCTTGGCTCGCCTGGTGGGCCATGCGTTTGCTGTTGCAGTTGGTTTCCACGGGTTCTGGAGCGGTGCCGCTTCAGGTCTCTCTCGATCAGACGGTACTCGGATTTGCCGGTCTGATCGGACTTCTCACCGTTGTGCTCTTCGGCACTGTTCCCTCACTCTATGCGACTCGCTTTGAGTTGACGCCCTCGTTGAAAGAAGGCCGTGGTACTACACCAGGCCGATCCAGCAATCTGTTGGCGCGTGGCTTGGTAGTCGCGCAAGTAGCCGCTTCCCTTGTCCTGCTGGTCGGAGCGGGACTATTTCTTCGTAGCCTCGTAAACCTCACGAACGTAGACACAGGATTCGACAAGCACAACGTTCTGATGACCTCGATTGACGCTTCCGGCGCGGGTTATCACGAGGATCCGCGTCTCGAAGCCATGATGCAACAGGTGGAAGATCGAGTGAATCGATTGCCGGGCATTCAATCCGCGAGTTTTGCGTTCTCCGTTTTTGGCGGCGGTTGGACGAATATCATCCGAGTCCCCGGGCGACCGAAGAGCGACCACGACCCCGATGTGTTCCACAACATGGTTGGACCGCGCTATCTCGACGCGATGGGCATGCCCATCGTGCTGGGCCGCGGTTTGCTTCCTCAGGATTCGATGGCGTCCAAGCGGGTGGCGGTCATCAACGAAACGCTGGCCAGAGATTACTTTGCTGGCGAGTCGCCCTTAGGCCGCTCTTTCAGCATTGCGAGTGACTCCGGCGAGGACAGTCACCAGATCGAGTGGCAGAACATTGAAGTCGTCGGCGTAGTCAAGGATGCGAAGTACGAGGGCCTGGAAGAAAAGCAGACGCCCGCGGCCTTCTATCCACATGCGCAGCACCCCGGATTTCTCTACAACTTTGTCGCGCGCTACTCGGGTGATCGCCAGTTCGCTTCTCGTGCAATCGCCAGAGCAGTGAATGCGATCGATCCGAATCTTCCGGTCGACGATTTCACCACCCTGAGCCAAGCCGTGGATGATTCTGTGCTGAATCATCGCCTCATTGCGCAGTTGTGTACGTTCTTCGGATTGCTGGCTGTATTGCTCGCCTGCATCGGGCTCTATGGTCTGATGTCATATGGAGTAACCCGCCGCACGAACGAGTTCGGCGTCCGGCTCGCTCTCGGGGCGAACCGCGGCAATGTGGTCTGGCTCGTATTGCGCGAGACGTTCGTTCTCATCGCCTTGGGAGTTGTGATCGGTCTGGCAATCGTGCCGACCGTGAGCCATTTCATTGTCAGCCTACTCTTCGGATTGAAGCCTTACGACGCCCTGAGCGTGATCTCAGCCATCTTCGTCTTGAGCGTCGTTGCTCTTCTCGCGGGGTATTTCCCAGCACGTCGAGCCGCGCGAGTCGACCCGATGGTCGCCCTGCGGTACGAGTGAGGACCTATGGACACTGTGCTTCAAAACGTGCGTTACGCATTTCGGCAGTTGCGGAAGTATCCGGGCTTCACAGCCATCGCAGTGCTGACTCTTGCAGTTGGCATCGGTGCGAATGCATCTATCTTCTCGCTCGTCGATCAGGTGCTCTTGAAGCGGTTGCCCGTGCGTGAATCCGACCGCCTTGTCATGCTGAAGTTCACTGGGTCTGACACGGGCCACACGAGTTCCTATGGCGGCACGAACGACATGTACTTCTCCTATCCGATGTACCGCGATTTGCGCGACCAGAACCAGGTCTTCGAAGGAATGCTGGCGATGTTCCCCGCTCAGGTCGGTGTGCAATGGCGCAATACGCCAAGCCTCGCCAAGAGCGAACTGGTCTCAGGAAACTACTTTTCTCTTCTAGGAGTGAAGCCCGCGTTAGGACGTCTCTTCGTTCCTGCCGACAGCGCAACGCGGGGGGCGGCGCCGCTCGTTGTTCTCAGCTACCGCTATTGGAACCAGCACTTCGCCTCCGATCCCTCAGTGATCAACCAGAGCCTTCTCGTAAACGGAACCCCGTTCACGATCGTTGGTGTGGCGCAGCCAGGTTTCAACAGCGTGATCGGTAGTACCATTCCGGACATCTTTGTGCCCATCACCATGAAGGCACAAATGACTCCGCAATGGGACGAACTCGAAGATCGTAGATCGAGATGGCTAAATATCATCGCGCGGCTAAAACCAGGTATGCCCTTGCAGCAGGCCGAGGCAGGAATCAACCCGCTTTGGAAATCGCTGCGGGCAGTGGAACTCCAGAGCATCACTTCAAAAAATCAAAGATTCCGCGAGCAGTTCGTCGAGAAGAGTTACCTGACGCTGCTCGACGCTTCACGAGGATTCTCTCCTCTTCGAGAGCAGATGCGCGTTCCTCTGCTCATTTTGATGAGTATGGTCGGCTTGCTTACGCTCATGGCAACAGCCAACGTCGGCAGCCTTTTACTGGTTCGTGCTGCAGGACGCACACGTGAAATGTCCGTGCGGTATTCGATGGGCGCGACTCGTACGAGAGTGATCGGCCAATTACTCACCGAAGGGGTCGTGCTCGGGTTGGCCGGAGGAGCACTCGGCTTGGCACTTTCCCCTCTGCTAGCAAAGGTGCTCTTTGAACTGATTACGGCGTCCACAACTATTGGAAACACGCCTTTCTCCGCGGCTCCAGATGGGAATGTCATTCTGTTTTGCTTTGTCGTGTCGGTCGGCGCGAGCGTTCTTTTCAGTCTCGCCCCAATGATTCAGTTCTATAAACCGAAGGTGACGGCTGCTCTGAAGCAGCAAACAGGCACCGGAGAAATCTCACACGCCCGCTTCCGCCGCCTCATCGTGGGAACGCAAATCGGAGTCAGTCTTGTATTGCTGGTTGGAGCTGGATTGTTCAGTCGGACTCTGACCAACCTCAGGTCGTCGGATGTCGGATTCGTTACCGATCACGTCCTGACCTTTCAGCTCGACCCGCACCTGGCCGGATATCAGCCTGGGGCAGTGTCCTCCTTATATAAGCGCTTGCTCGATACTCTCTCGGCTCAACCCGGTGTGCAGTCCGTTGGTACGACGGACGACGCGGACCTCGCGCAGTCTGACAGCACATTTTCCATCACTGTCCCCGGCTACCAGGCTCAAGAAGGCGAGCGCATGAGTTTTGAGTGGGAGCACGTTACTCCCAAATATTTCACGGCATTGGAACTACCTCTCGTGGCGGGACGAGTGTTCTCCGACGCTGATACTCCAGATTCCGCCAAGGTCGCTATCGTGAATGACGCTTTTGTCCATAAGTTTTTTGGAAGCCCAGACCAGGCGATTGGGAAGACATTCAAGGTTGGAAAGGTTGATAATCCTCTCCAGGTCGTTGGAGTGGTCAAGACCGCCAAACATTACAACCTTCACGACGCTCTGAATCCGATTTTCTACACTCCGACCTTTCAAGACAAAGAGCCTGACGCCGTCACTATCTACGTCCGGACGCGGCAGGCACCAGAAGATACAGCCAGTTCGATTCGCAGCGCTGTCGCCGGCATCGACCCGAAACTGGTTATCGACTCATTGCAATCCATGAATGCCGAGATCGATACCACACTCAGTTCCGAGCGAATGCTCTCTTTCCTTGCCAGCAGCTTCGGAGTCGTCGCTGCGTTCCTCACGGCAATTGGGCTCTACGGTGTGCTCGCCTACTCGATCGCCCAACGAACGCGGGAAATCGGCGTCCGCATGGCTCTGGGCGCCACGCGCGCAACAGTGGTGAAGATGGTGCTGTCGGAAGTTCTCATCATGACTGGCTGCAGCGTGGCAATCGCAATACCGCTTTCGCTACTGCTCGGCAGTGTTGTGAAGAATCAACTCTACGGAGTTTCTTATCGAGACCCCGCAACATTGTTCGGCGTCGTGATCGCAATTGGAGCGGTAGCTCTGGTCGCGGCTTCAGTGCCTGCCCGGCGCGCCGTGCAAGTGCAACCGATCACCGCTTTACGTTACGAGTAACAGAAAGGACGCAGCGTGTTTAGCAACATCTTGCAAGACGTTCAGTATGCGCTAAGACAGCTGAGAAAGAACCCCGGCTTCGCTGCCGTTGCCGTGATCACGCTCGCCTTGGGAATCGGCGCCAACACGGCCGTATTCAGCGTTGTCGACGCCGTGATGCTCCGCCCCCTGCCTTACTATCAGCCGGAACGCTTGATCGAGGCGCAGTCGGCCCAGGCCCACGACTACGAGGCCTTCAATATCTGTTATCCAGATTTCTTTGACTGGCGGGCCCAGAACCACACCTTGGAGCACCTTGTTTCTTATCGTGATAATCAGTTCACCCTGACCGGGCTGGAGCGCCCAATCCAACTCGACTCCGAAATTGTGTCTTGGGATTTGTTGCCTGCCCTGGGACTTCAACCCGAACTCGGTCGCGGTTTCTTGCCGGAAGAAGAGAGAACCGGCTCGCATTCGGTTCTGATCAGCCACAGTCTCTGGACCTCGCAGTTTGGAGCAGACCGGTCCATCATCGGACGTACGGTTCACCTCAGCGGAGACCTCTACACCGTCGTCGGCGTGATGCCGCCATCCTTCCGGTTTCCAGTGACCCGGCCGACGAACACAGTCTGGGTGACCCTTGCAGCAGACGATGACCCGAAAAATCAAAATCCTCTGACAAAGAATCGCGGCGCCCATCTCCTGAATGTTTTCGGACGCCTGAAGCCCAACGCGACGCTTGCCGAAGCGAGTCAGGATTTGAATGCCATCGCGGTGAATCTCGCCAAAGCGTACCCGAACAGCAACACCAAGCACGATGCCGCCCGGGCAATCAGTGAACTGGATGCTCTGCTCGGAGATTCGCGAACCATCCTCATGGTAGTACTGGGATCGGTCACGTTGGTGTTGCTCATCGCGTGCGCGAATATCGCGAACTTGCTGCTCGCACGAGTTCGCGAGCGCCAGCGGGAAATGGCCCTACGTTCGGCGCTGGGTGCAGGCGGCGCCAGGATCATTCGCCAATTGCTGGCGGAAAGCATTGTGCTTAGCGCATGTGGAGGTCTGGCCGGATGCGTTCTTGCGTTCGTGGCGACTCCTGCGATGCTTAAGCTTATCGGCGACAGCGTTCCGCGTGCCGTCGACGCTGGCGTTGACCTGCGTGTCCTTGGCTTCGCGATCGTCCTGTCTTTTGCGGCGGGAATCATCTTCGGCATCGTTCCTGCCATCACCGGATCTCGAACCGACTTAGTCTCAACTCTAAAAGAAGGAGGCAGGACTGAGGTCTTTGGCCGCGACTGGATGCGTTCGTTGCTGATCGTCGGTCAGGTGGCGATGGGCCTAGTGCTTACGGTGGGCGCGGGCCTGCTCATCTCGAGTTTTTCGAATCTTCTTCACGCCAATGAAGGATTCAATCCCGACAAGCTGACGACCATGTTCTTCGAAACGCCGGATGCTCAATATGACAACAAGCGGCCCGAATTTTATCGGGAGTATTTCGAAAAGGTCCGCCAGTTGCCGGGAGTGGAGTCTGCTGGCGGGACCATGGTCCTTCCCATGGGCGATAGCGGCATCACAATTTCTTTTGAGGATCCTGAGCATCCAGTCTCCGAAGGGCAGCGCCCGAGTGCGGATATCACATTAATCACGACTGGGTACTTCAACGCGATGCGGATCCCAATCCTCCAAGGACGGGATTTTTCCGATCATGATGACGCGAATGGCGAGCCCGTTATCATCGTCAACCGAGCCTTCGCAGACAAATTCTTTCCAGAAGAGATGGTCCTGGGCAAAAAGATTAAGCCAGGGGCAGGGACACGCAAAGGAACGCCCTGGCGCGAAATCGTCGGAGTTGTCGGGAACATTCGTTTAGGAGCGACGCAAAGAGATCTGCGCCCAGCCATGTATCTACCCTCGGATCAACTGGGCAACTGGTGCTGTCTTTACACCGTAGTGAGAAGCTCCGTCGACCAGCAGAGTCTGGCCGCAAGTGTTCAGCGGATTCTTGCTGGCCTCGACAAAGACATTCCCGTCACTCAGGTCCGAACCATGAACGACCTGATGTTCCGTCAGCTCTCTGAACCTAGATTTGTAGTGACCCTATTAAGCGCCTTTGCGGGCTTGGCGCTTGTACTGACGGTTGTCGGCTTGTACGGCGTCATGACTTATTCCGTTTCCCGCCGTACGCGCGAAATCGGAGTGCGCATGGCCCTCGGCGCTCAGCGGACTTTAATGCTGAGAATGGTGCTGCAAGATGCGGCGATCTTGCTCGTTTCCGGAATCGCCATTGGCTCCATATGTGCCCTGGCATCGTCATCGGTGCTTGAATCCATGCTCTACGGAACCGGGGCGAGAAATCCGAAAGTTATTGTTGCTGTTTGCAGTGTGGTCGGGATTGTTGGGCTGCTGGCTGCCTACATTCCCGCACGTCGTGCAGCCAAGGTCGATCCCATGGTCGCGCTGCGCTACGAATAAGGAGGAGAAGTGACCGGATTACTGCGAGACATTCAGTTCGGGATGCGCCAGCTGCGAAAGAGTCTTGGATTCTCAATCGTCGCGGTGATCACTCTTGCTCTGGGAATTGGCTCAAACACGGCGATCTTCAGCAACGTCAACGCACTTCTCCTGCACCCGTTCGGCATCCCAGAGTTGAACCGCGTGGTGGCTGTCTGGGAGACGGTTCCGAAGCAGGACGCGAACAGCGTCAGAGTAGCTCCGGCGAACTTCCGCGACTGGACTCTGCAAAGCGCATCGTTCGAGCATCTCGCTGCCATTCAGGGTTGGGACGCTAACCTGACCGGACAGGGGATCGCGGAGCGCGCTGAAGGCTATCGCGTAACGCCCGAATTTTTTCCACTCCTCGACGTCCCGCCGTCTCTCGGTCGAAACCTCGGCCAAGTGGATTTTCAACTCGGCCCTGCTCCCGTCATTGTGATCAGTCAGGGATTCTGGCGAAAGAGCCTGGGGAGCGATCCCACCATCATCGGCAAAGGCGTGCTGCTGAACGGACAGCAATTCACGGTGGTTGGTGTGGCGGGAAGCGGGGCGGATTTCCCCGCCGGTGCGGAACTTTGGACGCCGCTCGACCTGAACTCCAGCGAAAGTGCAGATCGCTCCACGCACTCCCTCGCAGTGCTTGGACGGCTCCGGAGAGATAGCTCGATCGCGAACGCAGGCGCCGATTTGCAAGCAATCGCACATCGTCTAGCCGAGCAATTCCCGGCCACGAATGGAGGCCGCGGAGTACGCGTGGTAAGCCTCGTCGAAGACGTCACCTTCGGAACTCGCCAGTTTGTTTCGGTGCTGATGGGTGCTGCCGTCTTCGTGCTCCTGCTAGCGTGCGTCAACGTCGCCAACTTACAGTTAGCCCGGGCGACTGGTCGCCAGAAAGAAATGGCGGTCCGGTTGAGTCTGGGTGCCAGCCGCTGGCAATTGATTCGGCAACTGCTGATAGAAAGCACGTTGCTGGCCGCCGCCGGAGCAATCGTCGGAGTCGTGCTCTCCAGCGTGGGCATGTCGGCACTTCGGGCTGATCTTCCTCCATTCATCGTGCAGCATGTGCCAGGACTCAAGCATATCGACTTCGATATGCGGGTATTAGGTTTCACGATTGGTGCCGCGCTATTCAGTGGAATCTTGTCCGGCCTCGCACCGGCTCTGCAATTTTCTCGATCTGAGGTCGGGGAAACGTTGAAAGAGAACGCGCGTGGAACAAGCTCCAGCGGAGCGACTGGCAGGCTCCGAGCCATGCTAGTCACGTCCGAAGTAGCCTTGGCGTTGGTGTTGTTGGTTGGAGCCGGACTGATGGTGAAAGGGTTCCGTCAGCTCGTGAACACTGAAATGGGATTCGACCGCTCCCATGTGCTTACCTTCAGTGTCGCTCTGCCAGAGGTGAAGTATCAGAACGATGATCAGATTCTGGGGTACTACGACCGCGTGGTACGAGGCTTGCAGTCGCTTCCGTCGGTGGAATCTGCAGCTTGCGTTTCCAGCGTTCCGTCTAGTTGGAATTGGAATTGGACGGAATATAGAGCCGAAGGCGCCCCTCCAGCCGCTCCCGGTGAAATACCTTCGACCATTACTCAAGTGATCAGCCCTGATTTGTTTGCGACTCTGCGCATCCCTCTGCTGAAAGGAAGATTGTTCTCCGTCGAGGATACGCGCACTTCGCTGCCAGTCGCTGTGATCAGCGAGTCTGTGGCACGTCGTAGTTGGCCGGATCAGGATCCAATTGGAAAGCATCTGAAGCTCGGCCCTAAAGATGGCCATGAACCAGATCGCCTGGTTGTTGGTGTGGTGGGCAACATTCGATCGAATGCCATGGATAACACTCGAAACCCGACCACCTATATCCCGCTTACCCAGGTGGCGCCAAAAGCGTCCTCTTTCGTTTTGCGCACGACGGCGGATCCGCAAGCTGCTACGGCCGCGGTCATCAATCTGATTCGAAGCGCCGATCCCACAGTGCCGGCTTACGATGTCCGCACCCTCGAGCAGGGTATTGCCGACAATATGAGCGGCGTGGAGTCCTCCGCTCGCATGATGTTTGTGTTCGCGGTCGTTGCGCTTGTGCTGGCCGCAGCAGGCATCTTCGCGGTCATGGCCTATGCCGTAAACAGGCGCACTCATGAAATTGGAGTCCGCATGGCTTTGGGAGCACAACGCATTGACGTTCTGCGCCTGGTGATTTCCTCGGCCCTCAAAATGGCAGTAGTCGGCCTCGCGATCGGCCTTTGTATCGCAGGCTTCATGGCGCGCGCACTTTCCAGTGTTCTGTTCGGTGTAGTCCAGGTAGACATTTCGGTGTTTGCCCTACTGACGGCGCTTCTGACAACGGTAGCGGTCGTCGCCGCCTATATTCCCGCACGTTCGGCCACCCGAGTCGATCCTGTGCAGGCGTTGCGTTGCGAGTGAACTCTTAGATCGGAGAGAAAGATGATTCAACTAAAGAATTTGGAACGCAGTTATAAAGACGGCCGCCGGATGGTCGCGCTTCGGTACGAATAGGAACTCCCATGAAAGGCATACTCCAGGACATCCATTACGCGCTGCGCCAGCTGAGAAGAAGCCCCAAATTTGCAGCGCTATCCATCGCCACACTGGCGCTCGGAATCGGTGCGGCAACCGCGATGTTTAGCCTGATTGACCGAGTCATCTTCCGAAGTCTTCCTTATCCCCATGATCAGCGGTTGGCATCGGTGGGAGTAGTCGCACCGATTATCGATGGTGAATTTCTTTTCGCAGGGAATTACCTGGAATGGAAACAACAACAACGTGCTTTTGCTGGCTTTAGTTCGTCGTCAGGAGTGAGCGACTGCGATCTGACCGAGGAACATCCGGTTCGGCTGGCCTGTGCCGCCGTCGATTCCAGCTTCCTGTCAACGTTCGAGATTCAACCGCTGCTTGGCCGCAATTTCAACCCTCAAGAAGATAGGCCAAATGCAGCGAAAGTCGCGCTCATCTCTTATCCCTTGTGGCAGGATCGGTTCGCCGCCGAGCGCAGCGTGCTTGGCCGGAATCTTTCAATTGACGGTCAGCAGACCGAGATCATCGGAGTTCTTCCACGCGATTTCGAATTTCCAACGCTGGCGCACACCGATCTGCTGATTCCTCAGGCGCTGGATGAGTCCATAGTGGCGAGGCACATCCTTGGCGGGGTGGTGCGCGTCTTCGGACGCACCAAGCCCGGCCAGACAATCGAGCAGGCGAAAGCCGAGTTGCAGCCGCAGTTCAACAGCTTCGTGCAGATGGCTCCGCCAGAATTCAGAAAGGTACTGCGGCTAGAAGTTCGATCCATCCGTGACCTGCAGATTCACGATTCGCGGCGGGCGGCGTGGCTGCTCTTATTATCTGCTCTGGCCGTCCTCGCCATCGCCTGCGCCAATGCCGCAAATCTGGCATTGGCCCGAAGCGCGGCAAGAAGACAGGACTTGGCCGTGCGCGCTGCGCTTGGCGCAGGCCGTGTACGCCTATTCCGGCAAAGACTAATAGAAAGTCTGATGCTTGCGTTGTTCGGTTGCATTGCGGGGACTGCGTTAGCCTCGGTTATCGTTCACATCTTTGTCGCGCTCGCACCGGCTGGTATCCCGCGTTTGTCGCAAGCCTCCGTAGACGTCCGCATTTTGGGTATTGCGCTGGTTCTCTCACTGCTCTCGGGAATTCTCTTCGGCACAGCCCCCGCCTTAGAGCGGCCGACACAGATGCTTTCCGTAAATATTGCGGCGGGCGTTCGACAGGGACGCTTACGTCAAGCACTGCTGGTTGCACAGGTCTGCAGCACCGTCATTCTTCTGACGAGTGCTCTCCTGTTTGTTCGCAGTCTGCGCAACCTGCAGACGCAGCCTCTCGGCATCAATACCCAGAACATCGTGACGGCGAACTTCACATTGGGTCAGCAGAAGTATGCGACAGCGAAGCAGAGGCTTGCGTTTTTCGAAGCGTTGGAAAGTAAAGTACGAGCGCTGCCGGGAATCGGTTCAGCAGCACTCGCCGACTCGATTCCGCCCAGGGTGCCGCCCCGAACAATGCCCTTCTTCGCGCTACAAGCAGAAGGACAACCGCCGCTAAGCATCAGTGACGGCATCGGCGGCGTTGTGGCATGGCGCTCGGTGACACCGGATTATTTCTCGGTACTCGGGATGTCCCTACTGCGCGGACGCGCATTTGGCGAACAGGACCGGGCTCCGGCCAGTCACGTCATTATGGTCAACCAGACGCTCGCAAGACGCCTGTTCGGAAATGAAGAGGCCCTCGGCAAAACCATCCGCTTCCACACCGATCGGGACGCCCTAAGCGCTCCCTTCACGGTCATTGGGATCACCGCTAATACACAAAATCAGGGCTTGGGCGGCGAGGCTGGGCCCGAATACTACATGGTCCGCCGACACACTGAGAACGATGTTGTTTTCAATTATCCGGATTCGCAACGCATCACGATCCTTGCGCGCAGTGCGATGCAGTCGGATACCGTCCAGCAACAACTACGACAAGCGGTTGCGATGCTCGATCCGACAGTGCCAGTCGAAGTCAGCACCTTGGGCCAGACTATCTCGAGGATGGCCGAGCGTCCCCGCTTTAGCGCGGCTCTTCTATCGTTCCTGGCAGCTGTTGGTCTGCTGCTTACCGCAGTTGGGATTTATGGCGTCGTTTCGTTGCTGGTAAATCAGCGCACACAGGAAATCGGCATCCGCATGGCGCTGGGCGCTTCACGGCAGCATGTAATCGGGATGATGGTGTGGCACGCTTCCTCGTGGATCGCGCTCGGGGCGGTTCTGGGGACCTTCGGTTCTCTTTTGGCATCGCGTTGGCTGGGCTCGCTTCTGTTCGGGATTCGCGCGAACGATCCCGGCACGCTAATTACAGCGGCACTGGCCCTTGTTGCGGTGGCCATGGCGGCTGCGTGGATCCCGGCTCGTCGCACAGCCAAGGTCGATCCCATGATTGCGCTTAGATACGAATAAAGAGTGGATTGGAGAATCAAGAATGATTCAGCTAAAGAGTCTCGAACGTAGTTACAAAACGCCCGCCGGACAGACGTGGGTATTGCGTCGCATCAACCTCGAAATTCGCGAGGGAGAGTTCATCACCATCATGGGGCCGTCAGGGGCAGGGAAGTCATCTCTGCTCAACGTCCTCGCTCTTCTTGATGATGCATGGGAGGGCGAATACTGGTTTCGCGACATGGCCGTTCATGATTTGAAGCGCAAGCAGCGTGCCGAACTGGCCAAGAAAAATACCGGCATGGTGTTCCAGAGTTATCACCTGCTCGATGACCTGACCGTTCAGGAAAACATCGATCTTCCACTTTCCTATAAAGACATTCCTCGCCGCGAGCGGCAGGGCCTTGTCGCCGATACTCTCGATCGTTTTCAGATCGTTGGTAAGAAAGATCTGTACCCCAGCCAGCTCTCCGGTGGACAACAACAATTGGTTGGAATCGCGCGCGCGGTGATTCACAAGCCGCCGCTGCTGCTCGCCGACGAACCGACTGGCAACCTTCACTCGACTCAAGCAAAGGAGATTATGGAGCTCTTCCGCGAACTCAATCAACAAGGCACCACGATTATTCAGGTCACGCACTCCGAAGTAAATGCGGGCTATGGAAGCCGCACCATTCAACTGCGCGACGGATGGATGGTGGGAGACACGGCGAATCCATCCGCAGCTCACCCGGCGGAGGTCAGCGCATCGTGACCTTGTCCCGGAGACTTAAACGGTTTTTCACAGTGCTTTTCGGAATGAATCTCGCTGTTGCAACCAATCTATTGGCGCAGAGCCAGCCGCCGTCTGCGCCGGTACCTAACCCTCAGCCCTCGTCGATCACGCAGCTCAGTTTTGAGATGCCGAAGTCGCGCAATCCGCTGAACGCCTACGCGCCAGATTCAGTGCCCGAACCTGTGCTGACAAATTCCGCGCGCATCGATCAGTTGGTGCGTGATGGGAAGATGTACCTCTCGTTGAAAGATGCAATCGAACTCGCCTTGGAGAATAATCTGGATCTTGCAATTGCCCGATACAACATACCGATTGCCGATACCGACATCTTGCGTACTCAAGCGGGAGCCTTCTTCCGCGGCGTAAACACAGGCGTAGTGCAAGGAACTCCGGGAGGCGGCGTCGGCGGATTTGGCACTGGCGCTCCCGGCGCGGGAGCTGGCGGCACGACTGGCGGTGCTGGTGGCGCCGGCGCCGGTGCCTCCGGCCTGGTGCAGTCCACTCTCGGAATCGGCACTGCTGTTTCATCGTTTGACCCTTCCATTAGCCTTAACGGAGGCGTTGAGCATCAAACATCTCCAGTTGCGAACCGCCAGATTTATGGAGTCCCGTCCCTGCAACTAAATACGGTGCAGGTTAACACGCAGTTTACTCAGGCGTTTCCCACTGGTACGAGTATCGCCTTCGCATTCGATAACTCCCGCCAGACCACGAACAGTCCTTTTTTCAATCTTTCGCCGAGTCTTAGCTCATTCTTCCGCTTCCAAATCCAACAGGAATTGCTCGCAGGTTTCGGTTTCGGACCAAACTTGCGCTATCTCCGAATCGCGCGGAACAACAAGAAGATTTCCGACATCGCTTTTAAAGATCAGATCATCGCTACCGTCACCCAAATCGAAAACATCTACTGGGACTTGGTCAGTGCCTACGAGCAGACGCGTGTGAATGAACAATCGCTCGCGTTCGCGCAGCAGACATTCGACAACGCGAAAAAGCAATTGCAGTTGCAAAGCGTTCCGGAGATGGATGTCATGCGCGCCGAGGCCGAAGTATCCAAGCGCGACCAGGATCTCACCGTCGCCCGCACCAACCTTCAGTTGCAGGAAACGTTGATGAAGAATGCCGTCACTAAGAGTCTCGACGATCCTGTGCTGCAGTCGATGCCGGTGATTCCCACCGATCAAATGCAGACAGCTTCGATCGAGGCGGCACAACCCATTCAGGATCTCATTACTCAGGCAGAACACAGTCGTCCTGAACTTGCCATGTCCGACATCGATTTGGTGAACCGTCAGATCAGCCGCAAGGCCGCGACCAACGCCCTGCTGCCTTCTCTGTCGTTGGTGGGTTTCTATAGCGGAGCCGGCTTGGCTGGCCCGCTCAACCCGGTATACAACCTCGGCCAGAACACCTCGATGGTTCCAGTTGATTTTGCCGGTGCCTTGGGGAATGCGTTTAATAACAGCAATCCTGACTATTTCGTCGGGCTGAATTTGAGTATTCCGATCCGAAATCGCGTGGCGAAAGCAGATCAATACCGTTCGGAGCTGGAATATCGTCAAGCGGAATTGCGAAAAGAGCAACTGAGAAAACAAATCCGCATCGAAGTTCGCAACGCGCAGTTTGCTCTGGATCAGACCGGAGCACGAGTTGCAGCCGCCCAGAAGGCACGAGATCTGGCCCAACGAACCTTTGAGATCATGAAAAAGGAGCAGGAATTGGGAGCAGGATCCAGTTACCAGACGTTATCGGCGCAACGCGATCTCGCTCTCGCCGAGCTGGATCTGGTGGGCGCAATGACCACCTATCAAAAAGCCAAGGTTGAGCTCGACCGCTCCACCGGCATTACCTTAGAACATAGTGGCATACTGATTCAGGATGCGATCACCGGAGTGGTTTCACACCATTAAAACGAGCCCATGCCAACATCAGTAAAAATCGGAGAAGAAACTACTACGTTGCGGATTGAATCCGAAGCACCCGTCCGGATCCTGGCCGCCGACGACCAGGAACACATCCTCGAAGCTCTCGATCTGCTGCTTCACCCACAGGGATATCGCGTCGACAAAGCCCGCTCTCCAGTCCTCGTCTATGAGGCCTTGAAGAGCAACTCATACGACGCGATCCTGATCGACCTGAACTACACGCGGGATACCACATCCGGGCAAGAAGGCCTCGATCTGTTGTCGCAGATCGTTGCTCAGGATTCGACCGTCCCCGTGATCGTGATGACCGCATGGGCGAACGTCGAACTCGCCGTCGAGGCCATGCGTCGTGGCGCCCGTGACTTCATTCAAAAGCCTTGGGAGAACGAGCGACTAGTCTCTATTCTGCGCACGCAGGTCGAACTGCATCGAGCGCTGCAGCGTGCCGCTCGCCTCGAGGCGGAGAATCGGCTCCTACGCGCTGAGGGTCGCCCAGAATTTATCGCGACGGCGCCTGCGATGCAGCATGTTTTGGAGACGATGGCCCGCGTCGGACCATCTGATGCTAACGTCTTGATCACCGGCGAGCACGGGACCGGTAAAGAGGTGGTTGCGCAAACGCTGCATGCGCTCTCTGGCCGCGCTTCTCGCCCTTTGGTCGCAGTCAATACGGGCGCCATCCCTGACGGAGTCTTTGAAAGCGAGCTGTTCGGGCATGTGAAAGGCGCCTTCACCGATGCCCGCACCGACCGTATCGGTCGTTTCGAGCTGGCGGACGGCGGCACCATCTTTCTCGATGAGATCGGCAACGTGCCGATTCGTCAGCAGGCCAAGCTTCTGCGCGTGCTCGAAACCGGGGAGGTCGAACGGGTGGGCTCCTCCAGATCCCGGCGGGTCAATGTCAGGGTTCTTTCTGCAACAAACGCCGATCTATCCGTGGCCTGTGCTTCCGGACAATTTCGCGAAGATCTCTTGTTTCGTCTGAATACGGTCGAAATTCGTATTCCTCCTCTACGCGAAAGGCGAGAAGATATTCCTCTATTAGGGGCACATTTTCTTTCTCGGTATGCAGCACGATACCGCCGCTCCGTGCAAAGATTCGACCCCGCAGCAATACAGGCGTTGATGCAGTATTCTTGGCCGGGCAACGTGCGCGAACTGGATCACACCATCGAGCGTGCCGTGCTGATGAGCCGCACCGATGAAATCCAGCCAGGAGATTTATCATTAAGCTCTCCGCGCGGGCAGACGCAGAATCTCGAAGACCTTAGCCTCGAGGCCGTAGAAGCTGTGCTGGTCCGCAAAGCGCTTCAACGTTTTCAGGGGAATGTGAGTCAGGCGGCGGAGGCGTTGGGTTTGAGTCGCGGCGCTTTATATCGACGCATGGAGAAATATGGGCTCTAGCCCCATCCGCCCGACATCATCACGACCAAGAAAACGCGCACGCCTTCTCTATGAAAACCGAATCAGTCTCTACGCCTTTTTTGTGGCCCTCCCGGGCCTTATTGTCAGCGCCGTACTCGTCTGGACGCAGCCCTGGACCATCGGCTCTCGCCTTGCCTTGATCGGCGTCGAACTCTTCGTTTGGTGGCTGCTCGCCCTGGCGCTGCAAGAGCAAACCACCCGACCACTACAGACACTGGCCAATGTAATCGGTTCGCTGCGCGAAGAAGACTATTCCTTCCGGGCGCGCAATGCGGTCGCAGAAGATGCTCTCGGCGAGCTTTCCCTGGAGGTCAATGCCCTCGCCGACATGCTCTCCGGAGAAAAAGTCCGAACCATCGAAGCGACTGCTCTGCTTCAGCGCGTCGTCGACGAAATCGATGCGCCTCTGTTTGCCTTCGATCCGAATAAGGCTCTCCGGCTGGTGAATCCTGCCGGAGAACATATGCTACGGCAGAACCAAAAACATCTCTTGGGGCGCAACGCGGCCGACCTCGGTCTGCACGAGTGCCTGACGGCCAACAACGAAACTGTCGTAGAACTCAATGTGGGCGAGTCCCGCGTCCGTTGGCTGTTACGCAGGAGTTCGTTTCGCCAGCACGGCGTGCCCCATACTTTGGTTGTGCTGTCGGATGTCAGTCGTGCCCTGCGCGAAGAGGAACGAAAGGCCTGGCAACGACTGATTCGCGTTCTTGGTCACGAGCTCAGCAACTCTCTCGCTCCGATCAAATCGATCGCCGGGAGTCTCAGTTCCCGCGTCTCTAAAACGAGCATCGATCCCGGTGTACGCAGTGACTTGCAGCGCGGTTTGGAGATTATCGAATCCCGCTCTGCTTCCTTACAACGATTTCTTGAGGCTTACCGCAAACTGGCCCAAATGCCGGCCCCGGTCCTGAAAGATGTTCCTCTCGCCCCGCTCGTTGCCCGAGTTGCCGGTCTTGAAACTCGGTTGAATGTCCATGTGCAGCAGGGGCCGGAAATCACCTTCCGCGCCGACCCCGACCAATTGGAGCAGATGCTAATCAACTTAATTCGCAATGCCGTCGATGCCGTGCTTGAAACGCGGAGTACGCCGGGTGTTGACGTCTTTCCCAAGACACCTTCCGCGGCAGACAAGAACGGCGTGCGCGTTCGCTGGTTGGCAGATCCACAGCAGGTCACGCTCGAAATCGAAGATGAAGGTCCCGGGCTTCTGAATCCATCGAACGTCTTTACCCCCTTCTACACGACCAAGCCGAGTGGAAGCGGAGTCGGCTTGGTGCTATGCCGTCAGATCGCGGAAGCGCACGCCGGGACGATAGAGATCGGTAACCGGCCCACCGGGCCGGGATGTCTGGTAAAGATTGTTCTGCCGCGCTACCATGACCGCCCTCAGCAAGCTCAGCATTAGACCATTTTGGCTTTCAATGTAATCCACCGCTGTGTCCTCCTGATGGCCGGCGCCTTTTGCAGGCCGGAGGACCTGTGCAGTCCCCGGCCTCCTGAGCACTGTAGGCTGAGTTGCATGGGTCCTCCGGCGCCAAAAAGCGGCGCCATCAGGATGACAAGCGGGATGGTTTACAGCCGGCTAAGTCGATCGGTGGATAACCCGTCGTCGCTGAAAAAGCGATACGAAGCATTTTTCGTCGATTCTCGCAAGATATTCAAAACGTGGAACTTAGGTGCCTTTTACTGGGTTTAGTCTACGTAAAATATTGAATCAAAAGAGTTTATCAGTAAAATCTTGAAATCTCGATACTTAGCAGGGGAACGGCGTGACCCATCTCAGGAGCTTAAACTCGCAAGTCATTCAAAACAAGTTAGTTGCTTAGTTCGACTCGCCGTGT
>DATFQQ010000100.1:0-6331 GCA_035264195.1 Candidatus Sulfotelmatobacter sp.
GCTCTTGATGGCACGCTTTACCAGCGCTTCGATCGCTCCCTGGACCTGCGCGCGGGAACCCTCGAACAGTTTCGAGGAGCCTCCGACGAGTGACTTCAGTGCAGGAGCGATGATCTGCTTGGTCGCAATGTGATCTACAAACATCAACATCCAGGCACGTAAAGCTTCGATCGGCGGCATGGTCTCGGCAAGCTTCCTCTCGGCCGCCGCAAGTTTCTCCACCTCGGTCCGATAGACCGCCTCGATCAGCGCATCGCGCGTTGGAAAGTGCCGATACAAGGTTCCCGCACCTACGCTCGCTTCCTTGGCAATGTCATCGAGGCTGGCGTTAGCGCCAGATCGGGTGAACGCCTCTTTTGCGACCTCCAGAATGCGCTCGCGATTGAGTTGCGCGTCGGAACGCGGTTTACGTGCGGCCGCTTTTGGACTTTTGGTGGGCATGTCACAAAAGTTGCAACCGGAGACAGTCTCCGCTTATCTTATATGCTGAAGCGGAGACACTCTCCGTTTTAGCCGCGACGCTGACAGTTGTCAATAGCGGCTTCTCTGCTTACAGGTGAGGAATATGAATCGATTCACTCCTTATAAAACGCCGACGAATTCCCATCCCTGCGCCCAGTTCATGACTCTGGCGGAGCGCGAGTTTTCGGCATTCTTCAATGCAGTTCGCCAGTTGTTCGGGGCGGAGCAGGCGGAACGCTCGGCGGAAGACTGGCTGCGGGAACTGGGCGAGTTCGATGTCATGCCCTCTTCGACGCGCGAATGGCGAGCGATCACTACCAAGGTTCTGATTCGGCTCGCTAATCGACTGAAAACTTCAGCTCTATCCACCGAATCACAACTTGTATAGGAGATAAGCAAAATGCCTGTTTTATTTCAGGCGACTTCATTTGGGCCAACTTCGACCACGGACGAAGTTTTGTCGGACGCGAATCTGCAGGGCAAACGAATTCTGGTTACCGGTGTGTCGGCAGGCATCGGAGTGGAAACCGCGCGATCTCTCGCTGCGCATGGCGCGCACGTCGTAGGCGCGGCGCGTTACTTGGCAAAGGCGAAAACGGCGACGGCGCAGGTGCGAAAGGAGGCCGAGGTGGGTGGCGGAAGCTTCGAACTAGTCGAGCTCGATCTCGCTAGTTTGAAGAGCGTCCGTGTTTGCGCAGACGCGCTGATGGCAAAGAATCAGGCGTTCGACGTGATCATTGCCAATGCAGGCGTGATGGCGACGCCGTTGGGCCATACGGTCGACGGTTTCGAGACGCAGTTTGGGACAAATCACCTCGGACACTTGTCCTCATCAACCGGATCGCTCCTCTGATTCGTGCGGGAGGACGCCTGATCAACGTGTCTTCGGCCGGTCACCGCCGCTCGAACGTTGATCTTGAGGACCCGAACTTCGAACGAACGCCGTACGATCCGATGGTCGCGTATGGACGTTCGAAGACTGCGAACATCCTGTTTGCGGTAGCTTTCGACCGGCGGCATTGCGAGCGGCGCATACGTGCTGCGGCCGTGCATCCCGGAATCATCGAGACGGAACTGGTCCGCCATGTGAGTCCCATTTGGTTGCAAACAAGGGTCGGCCAGATCAATGAGCAACTGGCCGCGGCCGGCAAGCCAGCCTTGCACTGGAAGACCGTTTCGCAAGGAGCCGCGACTTCGGTGTGGGCGGCTGTCGTCGCTCCCCCGGCCGAGATCGGAGGCAGGTACTGTGAAGACTGCCATGTGGCGGCCGTCGTTCCGGACAGCGCGCCAGCCAACGCCATGACCGACGGCGTACGCGCCTATGCAATGGATCCCAACAATGGCGAAGCGCTCTGGAAGAAGAGTGAAGAAATGGTGGGAGAGTCTTTCTGACTCTCCTCACCAGACATAAAAGATTCCTAGGAGAACCCAATGGTTGAACAAGTCGCTCTCGCCGGCAGCTTCACACTGCCTGGCACATCGATAACGCTGAACCGCATGGGCTACGGCGCCATGCAACTCGCAGGGCGAGATGGCAATAAGGTGGTCTGGGGACCTCCCAGAGATGTCGACCAGGCGATAGCAGTTCTGCGAGAGGCGATCGCGAGCGGCGTAAACCACATCGATACCGCTGATTTTTACGGCCCTCATGTCACGAATCAGATCATACGCAGAGCGCTCGCGCCGTATCCCGACGAGTTGGTGATAGTGACCAAGGTCGGCGCCCGGCGTGATGGAAATGGGGCGTGGCTCCCGGCTCTCACCCGTGAGGAGCTAACTACGGCGATTCACGACAATCTTCGGAACCTTGGCGTGGATGTACTCGATGTCGTCAACGTGCGCGGTATGTTCGACAGCCATGGACCCGCCGAGGGATCGATCGAGGCGCCACTCACAGCCGTGGCCGAACTCCAGCAAAAGGGTTTGATCCGTCATATCGGGCTGAGCAACGTTACGCCTAGGCAGCTCGCGGAAGCCCGGCGCATCGCTTCCATCGTTTGCGTGCAGAACCAGTACAACCTCGCGCTTCGAACCGACGATGCGTTCATCGACGATCTAGCGCGTGACGGTATCGCCTATATGCCGTTCTTCCCGCTCGGCGGTTTCCGTCCACTCCAGTCGGCCACGTTGTCCGAGGCCGCCATGAGCCTGAACGCAACACCGATGCAGGTGGCGCTGGCGTGGCTTGTCCAGCGCTCGCCCAATATCCTCGTGATTCCCGGGACATCTTCGATCGCACATCTTCACGAGAATCTCAAGGCTTCGGAGCTCCAAATTCCCTCGGAAACGATCGCTGATCTCGATTCAATCGGAACTGTGGGAGAGTCTTTGTAGCAGAGTCTTGACTTAATCCCTGTTCAGGGCGATAGTGACACGGCTTGAATCGCGTGCTTGCAGTCTAAAACGCGGGTTGGCTGTGCCACTCCTTCGCCGGAGGGAAGCATGAAGCTCCACTTCGTTACTGCAGCATTCCTCTTCAGCGCTGCTGTCGCCTCTACAGACGCGCAGACTCTCACTACTCTGTACACCTTCAAGGGTTCGCCGGATGGCGGAACCCCCCTGGTTGGCCTGGTGCATGATGCCTACGGCAACCTCTACGGCACGACGTTCCAGGGTGGCTCTGCCAACGCAGGCACAGTCTTCAAGCTGAGTAGAACTGGCAAAGAAACCGTTCTCTACAGCTTCAAAGGATTTCCCGACGGGTTCCATCCTTACGCTGGCACTTTGGCGATCGATCTCGCCGGAAATCTCTACGGCACCACCGAGCAGGGTGGTTCCTCAGACCAGGGAGCCGTCTTCAAAGTAGACCAGTCCGGCAACGAAAGCATCCGCTACAGCTTCACCGGAACACCCGACGGCGGAATCCCTTACGGGGGCGTCATTGGCGACAATTCGGGCAACCTCTATGGCACTACCTACTTTGGCGGACCGCCCAACAACGGCACGGTATTCGAGATAACTGCCAACGAGCAGGAGACTGTCTTGCATAGTTTCGCGGGCTCTCCATCCGACGGAGCGTACTCCTATGCGAGTCTGCTTCGCGATGCTCACGGTAATCTCTACGGCACGAACTACCAGGGCGGAACTACAGGGAATGGCACTGTGTTCAGGGTCAGTCCGGGTGGTCAAGAGACTGTCCTTTATAACTTTAAGGGCACGCCGGACGGGCAATTACCCTACGCAGGACTGGTCGCGCACAATGGCGCTCTTTACGGGACCACTGTGCAGGGTGGCACGAACGACATCGGAACGGTTTTCATACTCGATAGCAAAGGTAATGAGACAGTCCTCTATCGTTTCACTGGGGGGACCGATGGAGGGCTTCCTCTCGGAGGCCTGGTCTTCGATGGCGCCGGAAATATCTATGGCACGACCTATATCGGAGGCGCTTTCGGTGCGGGAACTGTTTTCAAACTCGACCTCACCGGCATGGAGACCGTGCTGCACAGTTTCACCGGTGGAAAGGACGGTGCCAATCCGTATTTTGTGGTCTTACTGCGCGATAAGGCAGGGAACCTTTATGGCACCACCTCCGACGGAGCGGGCACCGGTTGCGGTGGCAGCGGCTGTGGAACCATTTTCAGGCTAACTCAGTAGTGGAGCGTTAATCCTCGTAACTTCCGAGCGGCGAACAAATCCGTTCACTGACTGTTCGGCCGGTTTGGCTAGCGGATGATGTAAGCTGATCCAGGTGAAACGCTCTAATCCGAACTCGATGCCCCGATGGGTATGGGCTGTATGCCTATGCTGTGCTTCGGCGCTGGCTCCTTGTGTCGCCCAAGACGCAGGAACTAGGCACGCAGCTTCTCCTGCCGGAAAGCAGATTTTTTCTACCACTTGCGCCGGCTGTCATGGCCTCGATGGTCGCGGAAGCGAGAGAGCCCCCGCAATAACATCGGGTATCAGGATTCGTCGGCTCTCTGACAAGGAACTCTCGAAGATCATTTCCAATGGAATCTCCGGCACCGGGATGCCCGCCTTCCACACGCTGAGCACCACTCAGGTGCAATCTTTGGTGAGCTATATACGAGCCCTGCAGGGGAAGACCGACAGTCGGGTAGTTCCCGGCGATGCAGCGCGGGGCAAGGAGATCTTCTTCGGTAAAGGAGAGTGCTCGAGTTGCCACGCTGTTGCCGGGCAAGGCGGATTCCTCGGCCCAGACCTCACCGCGTACGGAGCGGCCTCGTCAGCGAAACAGATCCAAGACGCAATTCTCAATTCCAACCGCATTGTTCCGCCCGGTTACAAGTCCGCCGTCGCCACCACTCGCGACGGCAACACGATCGAGGGTGTCGTTCGCAACGAGGACAATTTCTCCGTTCAGATCCAAACGCAAGACGGTGCCTTTCATTTCTTCCAGAAATCTGACTTGCAAAAGTTCGAATATTCAAAGCAGCCACTCATGCCGTCGAACTACGCGCAGCGCTTGAGCCAGGACGAACTCAACGACCTCGTCAGCTTTCTCATGGGTGCAACCTCATCGCGCGACGAAACCACCTCGAAGAAAGCGCCCACCGAGGACGACGCAGAATGATACGAACGGCCAGGGCACTGATCCATATTGGAGTCTTGATCTGTCTCTCTCTGACGGCCTTTGCCCAGGAAAACCGCCATTTTGAGTTGCAATCGCTATCGCCTAAATTTTGGGACTTGTTTGATCGCGACGCGAAGCTGCAAACCGTGGCCACCGGTTTTGGCTTCACCGAAGGTCCGATGTGGGATCCCGCCGGATTTCTCTATGTCAGCGACGAGACGATCAACAAAATCTTCCGCGTTTATCCCGATGGCCGGAAAGAAGAAGTAATCGCTCTCGGCGATCCTGACGGAAACACATTCGATCACCGCCATCGGCTTATTGATTGCGCTAGCGTGTTGAGGGCAATCATCGCCGTTACTCCGGACGGGAAATATTCAATCCTCGCCGACCGCTACGAAGGCAAGAAACTGAACAGTCCGAACGACGTCATCGTAGGACCCGACGGCGCTCTCTATTTCACCGACCCGACCCTCGATCTGGTCGCAGGTGAGAAACAGGAAATTCCCTTTCAAGGTGTCTATCGCCTCGACGATGCGGGTTCCCTCCGGCTGCTCACGAAAGATCTCGCTCAGCCCAACGGCCTCGCCTTTTCCCCGGACGGTAAGCAGTTCTACGTCGATGACGATGAACAGCGCAACATTCATGTCTATGACGTCTCGTCAGATGGCTCGCTGACCAACGGTCGCATCTTCGGCGCCGAGTCCGGTGGAAAGCACGAAGGCGTCCCCGACGGCATGAAGGTCGACAAGAACGGAAATCTCTTCGTGACCGGCCCGAAAGGCATCTGGGTCTGGGATGCGAAGGGAAATCATCTCGGCACAATCGTCATGCCCGAGCAGCCGGCGAACTTAACTTGGGGCGATAAAGATTACAGGACTCTCTACATCACCGCGACCACTTCGGTCTATCGGCTCGAGACGAAGACAACAGGATTCGTGCCCTATCTCGTGCATTGACGGACTCCAGTGTGGTACGTCAAACAAATCGACATTAATGAATCGCCGGTTTGCCCCTGTGATCCTCTGTGCTCCCCTGTGGTTAAAAGCCTTTGACTTCATCGTTGACCACCGCGGGCTGTGCAAACGGGACGCCCTACCCAACGCACACGATTTTCGAGGTACTACACTACGTCAGCGCTCGATCCAGGTGAACGTAGCCCCCATCCACAAACAGATGCTGACCGGTAGTGTGACTGGATTTTTCTGAAAGCAAGAAAACGGTCATCGACGCAATTTCTTCCGCTGTCGTCATTCGTTTTTCCAACGGAATCCGAGAAAGAATCAATTGCAGCTTCTCCTCCGGATTCGGAAACGTATCGAGCCAGCTGCGATA
>DATFQQ010000101.1:0-12517 GCA_035264195.1 Candidatus Sulfotelmatobacter sp.
TGGCCTACGAGAAGGGAAAGAACGAAGTGCCGAACCGTGCCTTCGGCCACACGAAAGAGAATAACGGCTGGAAAGAGACGGACCAGAGTCCGACGTCCGCAGTGCTGGGAGACGGCGGTATCTATACGTCCATCGACGACCTTGCCAAATGGGACGGCGCCCTGCGCGAGCGTACTCTGCTCGGCGAAGCCGAGATGAAACCGGCCCTCACTCCCGTACATGTCGCCGACGGGCCGCCGACGTCAGAAGGTCGCAATGTAAGTTACGGCTTCGGTTGGTTCCTCGACCCGTACAAAGGCCACAAGCGGATGTCTCACGATGGCGAAACCATCGGCTTTCGCACGACGGTCCAACGATTCCCCGACGATCAGTTGACCGTTATTGTCCTCGCCAACCGGACCGATGTTGATCCCGCCAAACTTGCGTTGGCCGTCGCGGATCTATATCTGGGCAGCATGCCTTAGTGGGCCCTTGAAGACTCTGCAAGCGGTACGGACACGATCGTTCCAATAGACGAGTCCTGGAAAGGAGCCTTTATGAAGGCACTGCCAACTTTCCGTGTGTTTTTCGTCGTCGCTCTATCGCTCGCTACAGCGAAGGCCGTACCTGGGAAAGAGTTGAAACCCGACCAAGTCAACAGAGCCGGATGGAACAGGGCATGGACGAATCTCGTCAACGATGTTGAGCAGGGCTTTACGCCTTCAATGCCGCGGCTGTCGGCTGTGGAAGTGGAACTCATTGTGGGAAACGTCGGGAAATCTGAAGACGGCCTGACCTTGAGTATCAAGAACGCGGCGGGAGATGAGCTGGTATCGGTCACCCAGACCGTCAAAGATTCGGACTGCGAACACGTCCTGTTCCTGTTCCCCGAGGGAGGAATCGAAGTAACGCCAGGTGACATTTACCGGATCAGACTTAGTGGCGGAACAACTTTTGGTTGGAAATATGTGGTCGGCGGTTATCCCAAAGGAAGAGCGACTTTCAATGGCAAGCCCCTCCTGCGTCAAGCCCGGAGTACCTTTCTATTCCGCACATTCGGATCAGATTAAAGCGGGTTGAACAAAATATCCCGACTGCTATGCGGTCGGGGGCGCCGTTGGGGGTGGCGTCGATGGGGCTGCTCCCGCTGTAGTTTCGTTCACCAAATCCTTCAACTCTTTGCTGGGCTTGAAGAAGGGAATCTTCTTCGCAGGGACTTCGACACGCTCACCTGTCTTCGGATTGCGTCCGACGCGCGGACGCCGCTGGCGCGTGCGGAAACTGCCAAAGCCGCGGATCTCGATCTTGTCGCCTGCGCGCAGCGAGCGCACTACGCTGTCGAAGATCGTTTCCACAATCACTTCGCTGTCTTTGCGCGTAAGTTCTGCCAAACGCGAGACTTCATCGATCAGATCGGCTTTGGTCATGGTCGCCCCTCTCGTTCACGAATTTCTAATGCTGCATTTCTAATCTAATGTCCAGCGAAGCTTGCCTTTTGGGCTAGTAAGCTTACCGCAATACTCATAACCTTCTCAAATTTCAGGGCTTGGATGCAAGTTACGGGTTAGAGACCTCAACATCCGAGGAAAAGGCCTGCACAACCCGCCTGCGATCCAACGCATAGGCTATCGCGCTCAAGACAATCGGCGCAACGATCCAGGTAATCGTCAGTTCACGCGCCGTCGGGGCAGGATTTGGAAGCAGTTGTGTCCAGGTTAGAGCCGTCATGACGATCACGAAAATCGCGATTCCATAGCGGCTTAGACCGGATCCGGCCGCACCAGTAATCTTCCAGTAAATGACGAGGCCCATGACTGCCATCAGTGTTTCAATCGACAGTTCTAATGGCATGTGATTCCAAAGCCCCAGGCCGAGTTTCGGAGAGTTCTCGCCAACCAGCGGCAGCCCGGCCACATGTACGAGTCCATCGAGAAGGAAATGCGACAGGGCGACCAGCCCTACGAGAAGCCACACGCGTTGCCCACGAAATCCGAGGACTCGCGAAACTAGAAAACCAAAGATAGTCGACCAGACGATCAAGGCAAGCAGCCCGTGTGAATAAGGAAAAGTGAAGAGCAGATAGTGGCGGTTCGTGAAGTCGGCCGGAACGGTCGCGTGCTCCACGCCGAAAGCCGCAAAAACACCGAGCAGAAAATCCGAGAGTAACGCTGCGAAAACGAGCCATCCGACGTTCAGTCGGGGCTCGGCTTTCGATGCACCCAACGCAAGTGCTACGTGCCCAATGCCCATTTGGCGGAGCTATTTCCAGAGGAAGTAGAAGCCGACCTGCTGCTCCATCAGCTTCTCGCGGGTGGGAATGTACTGGGAGACGTCGCCGAGTAACAGATCCATCAGCGTGCGCCGATCTTTTTCCGGACGGACGAGTGTCGGTTCTCCTGAGATTCCCACCGATTTGGCTGTATCCGAGACGACAGATTCAAAGTCACCAATGCCGTCGATCAGCTTCATCGATTGCGCCTGCTCGCCTGTCCAGACCTTGCCATTGGCGATAGCCTTCACGTCGTCGTATTTCATATGCCGGCCGTCGGCGACCGCCTGAATGAACTGTCCGAACATGTTGTCGATGAGCGACTGCATGTACGCCTGCTCAGCCGGAGTCAGATCGCGAGCGGGATTTCCAGTATCTTTGAACTCGCCTGTCTTCAGCACCACGTCTTTGAGCTTGGCCCACTTCAACAGGTCACCGTAGTTCACCCACTGGGCGATGACACCGATCGATCCAACGATGCTGCCGTTGTTGGCATAAATCTTGTCGGACGCGGAAGCGACGTAGAATGCGCCGCTAGCACCGACGGTCTCGATGGAAACCACAATCTTTTTCTTTTTTTCTGCACGAACGCGTTTGACTTCACGGTAAATCTCTTCCGAGGCCGCCACGCCGCCGCCGGGTGAATTCACGTGCAGGATGATAGCTTTGATGGACGAGTCGTCGCCGAACTTCTTCAATTGATCGACCACGGGTTGTGGTGAGAGGATTACGCCCTCGAGATCAACCACGCCAATGCGATCGCCGAAGCCCGTGAGCCCGGCATTGCCGGTGCCCGCATGCAGCGTGAGATATACCAGCGTGAAGACGGCCAGTACGAAGAGGAAGAATGCTCCGCCGCCAATCAGGATCCAGAGCAGTGTGCGCGAACGTCCTTCTGACATGGGGAAAGTTTAGCACTTAGCCGCAGTGGATGTGGGTACAGCGGCCGTCGGCTGTCCGGGGGGCGAAGCCGAGCTATGATCGACTACCACGCATTTTGTCATTCCGACGCGCGAGCGAAGCGAGACAGGAGGAATCTGCTGCAAAGGCCCCAGCACAACTCATAGTGTTGCCGTGATGACTTTGAGCGCCGCACGCTCAACCGCGATCTCAACCGGAGTCTGGCAAACATATTCCCCGTCAGCATAAACATCGAGCGGATGTTCCGTCTCGACCCTCACCCGCGCATCCTGGAAATAGTCCACCTTGTCTATCGTCAAATGATGCCCGCCGTAAACCGTCGGGAACAGACAGAACAGCTTGAATCGGTCGAGCGCGCCAACCACGCACACATCGAGCAGCCCGTCGTCCATTTTTGCCTTGGGAGCGACCTTCATGCCACCGCCGTAAAGCGGAGTGTTGGCAAACGCGGCCAGCAGAGCAGATTGCTGGAACTGGACGATCCAGTCGCAGGACGCGTTGGGCGAGACTGGTGCCGCTAGAATCTTCATAGCAAATGGAGCAAATGTGAAGATGGTGGGCGCCAAGCTCAGCACGTAGCCGCCATTCCCGCGCAACCAGCGGGGAAGCTTGTTAGCTCTCCGAGCTACTTCACCGTCGAGTCCAACTCCTGCTACACAACAGAAGTAGTGTTCATGTGGCGCCTCGCCCACTTTGCCAGCAGTGCTGATGACTCCGAGGTCGATCTCCCGAACGTTGGAACCACCACGGCGAAAGGAATTCCAAGCCGCCAGTGAATCCCTCACCCGTCGCAGTCCAAGCGCCCGGGCAAAATCATTACCGCTGCCAGCAGGCACAACTAGCACGGGCAATCCGAGTTTCACCAGATGGCCAAGGTGCCGGTGAATGGTTCCGTCACCCCCGAAAAGCAGAATGGCCTCGACTTCGCCTCGGTCCGCAGGCATGCCAAGCTGCCACTGCACGGATTCGTCAAGTTGGAATGCCTTGAGGTTCTTGTGAGAACAACCCAGCCCGAGAATGGCCGCAGCGCGCATCTGCGCGGATGAGAGTAGCAGAAAGGAACCACGAGGCGCCGAGTGGAATCTTAAAGCTTCCTTGCAGCTGTCATCCTGAGCAAAGCGAAGGACCCCATGCCTGCCAACGGTAGAAGCGGCTTCACGAGGAGTTCTTGCTATGGTACCCAGCCGCAGGGGCCCTTAGCAGGCAGTCCCGGCCGAGCCCTGACGAGCCGGAGGCAGCACGGGAACGCAAGGGATCCTTCGACTCCGCAGAACGATTCAAAACCGAATCGTTCTGCTACGCTCAGGATGACAGCGTCTGGGGATTTGAGCTAGTCGATTGGACTCGCGAGCTACCAGTTGATCGCCGCAATCCGCAGTTGCTTGCCGACTCGCAATGTCAATTTCTTTGGGGATGGATTGTTCAGGACAAGGCGAGGTTCCTTCTGAACTGTATCGTTGATTTTCACCGAGCCTTGCTTCAGTTTTCTCCCCGCATCGGTAGTGGATTCCGCCAGCCCACAGCGAACCAGCAGGCGATCGACTCTGATCGCGACTCTCCCCTGCCCGTCGGGTGCCCCTCCTACCTCGTTTGCCTGGACGCTAATCTGTTGAGCATCCTCCGGCACCTCATCCTTCTGAAACTGCTTGGCCCAGTCCACGCCCGCCTTCGTCCCAGCTTCGGCCGAATGGAAATCTGCCACGATCCTCCGCGCCAGATCTTTCTTCGCCTGCATGGGATGCGCTTCGCGCTTCATTTTCTCGATTTCGGCGATCTGCACATCGGTCAGTAGTTCGTAGTAGCGCCACATCATCTCGTCAGAGATGCTCATGATCTTTCCGTACATCTCCAGCGGCGGCTCGTGAATGCCGATCGCGTTACCCAGCGATTTCGACATTTTCTGCACGCCGTCGAGGCCTTCGAGGATTGGAGTCGTCAGGACGGCCTGAGACTCTTGCCCGTACGACCGTTGCAGTTCGCGCCCCACCAGCAGATTGAATCTCTGGTCGGTACCCCCCAGCTCGACATCCGCTTCGAGCGCAACCGAGTCGTATCCCTGCACCAGCGGATAGAGCAGCTCGTGAAGAGAGATGGGTTTTTCTTCCTGAAAACGTTTGTGAAAGTCCTCGCGCTCGAGGAGTTGTGAAACCGTATACTTCGCCAGAAGCCGCACGAAGTCGTCGGGCGTGAACGCGCCCATCCAGCGCCGATTGAAATCGATGACTGTCTTCTTGGGGTCGAGAATTTTGAAAACCTGTGTCTTATAAGTCTCAGCGTTTTGCTCGACCTGCTCGCGGGTCAGCGGAGGCCGGGTCGCCGAGCGGCCCGTCGGATCGCCGATCATCCCGGTGAAATCTCCGATCAAGAAAATGGCAGTGTGACCGAGATCCTGAAAGTGTTTCAGCTTCCGCAGGACGACCGTATGGCCAAGGTGCAGATCGGGAGCGGTCGGGTCCATGCCGAGCTTCACGCGCAGTGGTTTGCCCGTGGTGCGTGACTTCTCGAGTTTTGCACGCAGATCGGCCTCGCGGATAATCTCCGCCGCACCCTTCTTCAGATACGTGAGCTGTTCTTCAACTGGAAGAAAATTGGACATGAGAAACAAACATTATAAGGAACACGGCGCAAAAGGCCGAACGCCCACATAGAATTACGCGAATGAACTTTCACCTGAGAAAAGCTATCGCAGACGATGTCCCTCGGCTGCGCGGGCTGATCGCAGCATCCGTACGAGGACTGCAGGCCAATGACTACACTCCGCCGCAGATCGAAGGAGCGCTCCAATCCGTATACGGCGTAGATACTCAGCTTATCGCCGATGGGACGTACTTCGCTGTCGAGTCGTCCGACGATGGAGAAATCGTTGCCTGCGGTGGCTGGAGTAAACGCAAAACGCTCTATGGAGGAGATCAGTACCAGGGCCGTGAAGACTCGTTGCTGGATCCGCTGCATGACGCGGCCAAGATCAGAGCATTTTTCGTGCATCCTCGCTGGGCGCGGCGTGGCCTTGGCAGCTTAATACTCGAGGCTTGCGAGGGCGATGCGATCGCAGCGGGCTTTACCCGGCTGGAAATGGGTGCAACCCTCAACGGAATACCCTTCTACCGAGCGAAAGGATACGCGGAGATCGAGAACCAGTCCGTCCCGCTCGCCAATGGCGAAACGTTGGTTATCGTGAGGATGTCAAAAGAGGTGCGAAAATCCTGAACCAGGCTCAGAGATCTATTTTCGTTTGAGCCTGCGTCCCATTACTTCAAACTTGCCTTCAAGCACAAGTCGGATCGCCTCGGTGTACGCAATGTGCTCTTGCTCTAAAATCCGCGTGGCCAGCGTGTGCTCGTCATCCCCATCAAGCACCGGAACTGTCTTCTGCACGATGATTGCTCCGTGGTCGAGTTCCTCGTCGACAAAATGTACCGTGCAACCGGAAACTTTCACGCCATAGGCGAAAGCCTGTTCCTGTGCCTCAAGTCCAGGGAATGCCGGTAGCAATGACGGGTGAATATTTAAAACCTTTTGCGGGAACTGCTGCACAAACCACGGGGAGAGCAGGCGCATATATCCAGCCAGACAGACCAGTTCAACATTGTGTTGTCTAAGCGCAGCCACCACTTCACGGTCGTGTTCCTCACGCTGCCGGCCCTTGGACGGAATGACTAACGCTTCGAGTCCGCGCTGCCGCGCGCTCGCAATTCCCGGCGCATCTGCCTTGTTCGAAATGACGACAGCAATCCGCACGTCGGGGATCCGTCCTGCGTCAATGCTGTCGGCGATGGCGATGAAATTCGACCCGCGCCCCGAGAGAAGAATGCCTAGAGAATGCATCGTGGATTGCTGGTTTCTAGTTGGTTGAATGCTGCATGGTCTGTGAGGTCAACAATCAGAAATTAGCAATCAAACAAGTCAACCTAGCTGTAGGTGACTTTGCGTTCGCCTTTGATGATTCGTCCGATGGTATAAGCCTTTTCGCCCACGCGCTCCAGGACCGATTGTGCTTTCTTGAATTTCGCCGAGGGAACCACCATCAGCATTCCCATGCCCATGTTGAAAGTGCGGAGCATCTCTTCCTGAGGCACGTTTCCGAGTTGCTGGAGATGCTCAAAGATCGGGAGCACGGGCCAGGAGCCAAGTTCAATAGCGGCAGCAGTTCCTCGTGGCAACACCCGCGGCAAATTTTCAGTGATGCCTCCGCCAGTGATATGGGCCAACGCGGCCACGCATTGTGCATCGATCAACTTGCGCAATACCGGCCAGTAACTGCGGTGAGTCCGCATCAATTCGTTGCCGACCTTGTTCTTGATTTCGTTGACGTAGGTTTCCTGGGAGTAGTGCGCGACTTCGAATAACAGTTTGCGGGCGAGCGAATACCCGTTTGTGTGCAGCCCATTTGAGGCGAGCCCGAGAATGATGTCTCCGATCTGGACGTCTTTCCCGGTGATGATCTTTTCCCGATCCACCACGCCCACGATGAATCCCGCCAGATCGTACTCACCATCCGGGTAAAACCCGGGCATCTCGGCAGTCTCGCCGCCGATGAGAGCACAGCCATTGTGCTTGCAGGCATCAGCGATGCCCTCAACCACTTTTTCGGCAACGGCCGGATCGAGCACACCCGTCGCCAGATAATCCATGAAGAACAGCGGGGCGGCTCCTTGGACGGCAATGTCGTTCACGCAGTGATTTACAAGGTCTGCGCCTACGGTGGAATGCAAGTCCATCTCGAAGGCGATCTTCAGCTTTGTGCCCACGCCGTCTACGCTCGAGACAAGTACGGGGTCTACATACTTCGTCTTGTCGACTGAAAACAGTCCGCCAAATCCGCCGATCTCGCTCAGCACACCCCTGGTGAATGTCTTGTGTGCCAGATACTTAATGCGTTGTTTTGTCCGATTGGCACGGGTGATGTCGACCCCCGCGTCAGCGTAGGTGATCGGCGTCGGACTGGGAGTGGGGCTTTTGGGCACAGCTCTTTTTCCGTGTATTCCGCAGTTTGCGTGGGATGAATGAACGAGCGCCGAAGGCAACTACCCTAAGGCCGCTCATTGTAGCACGTTCATCCGCAACGTCTGGAACGGTGGATGAGCCGGCCCGACAGTGAAGACTTCAGATTAAAAATTTCGGACGTATCCGCCTTGGTCATCGAAGGGCAAGTCTCTGTCTGCAACTCTGCAACGCGGATTTGCGCACACATATCCTCTGTCCGCGGACGCGCACGCCCGTTCGCCACTGCATCCCTGGGACTAGTGAGAGATGAAGTCCGAGAAGAAGTAGGCGAGAACTCCGAATAAGGCGAGGCCGGAGATGCCATACGCGGTCAGCACCCATGCACCGCGGCCTTCATGCTTCTTGACCGAATTCGTTGTGGTAGACGACTGGGTAGGAGAGACGACAGGGGCCCGATCTTCCATGCAAAAACCTCCGGACGGAAAGATCGTGGCGCAATGTACGGTATGCGTCACGCCTGCCCGCATCGGAGCGGGCAGAACTATCTGATGGATTTTAACCCCGATTTCCCACCCACCCAACAGGAAAATGTGATTGGAATCACGACATCAATAAGAAAATTAACTTGCATAATGAGAAAATTATTCGGCTCCAGCGGTTGGATGCGCCCGTGTGGACTCCCCTTCGCGATATTTGCCGGGACGCAACTCTAGTATCCCGACTGCATGGGATAATAAGAATTCGCGACTTCTGCCTATGTATCATTGCTTTCGAGTTCTCCTGATCGGCAGCTTTTTGGCTGTCACCGCCGCATCGCAACAATCCACTCCATCACCCAACCAGTCCGGCGCGGTGCCTCAATCCACCAAAAGCGGAAACAAGTCCGCCGGTGTTCCCGCCGACAAAGCGACTGATGCGTCGAAGACGGCCAAGAAGGATTACTCCAAGGAATCCTTCGTCATCGAGCAGATGCATTCTCACTATCGCTTTGAGGCCGACGGTACGGGCCGCAAAGAGACCATTGCTCGCATTCGCGTGCAAAGCGAAGCCGGGGTCCAGCAGTGGGGTCAGCTTCAGGAAGGCTACAACTCGGCCAACGAGCGCGTAGAGATTCCCTACGTACGTGTGCTCAAAGAGGACGGCACCGTGGTGAAGGCGGGCGACGACGCGGTGCAAGATCTCAGCGCACCCATCGAGCACGAAGCTCCGGTCTATACCGATTATCGGCAGAAACACATCACCGTTCCAGGACTGCGCCCCGGTGAAATCCTTGAATACGACATGGTGACGGTGATCCATACGCCGCTGGCCGCTGGACAATTCTGGGCCGAGTACGACTTTGATAAGAGCAACATCGATCTCGACGAGACCTTGGACGTAGATGTCCCGGCTGGCCGCACGCTCAAGCTGAAATGCAAGCCCGGAATGGATCCCAAGATTACCGAGGCGAATGGGCGGCGCGTCTATCACTGGACGAGTTCCCATCTGGAACGCGAAGACGACGATAAGGACAAAGACAAAAAGAAGAAGAAACATCACGCCGATGACGATCGCCTCGATGTCCAACTGACCACGTTCGAGACTTGGGAGCAGATCGGCCGCTGGTATGCCAGCCTTGAAAAGGACCGCCGTGCGCCATCGCCTGAAGTTCGCGCCAAGGCGCAAGACCTGACTCACGGTCTGAATACAGACATTGCGAAGACTGAGGCGCTCTACGATTTCGTCGCCAAGAATTTTCGCTACGTCAGTCTTTCACTCGGTGTAGGGCGCTATCAGCCCCACGCGGCCGGCGACGTTCTCCACGATCAATACGGTGATTGTAAGGATAAGCACACCTTGCTCGCTTCCCTGCTTGAAGCCGAAGGTCTGCATGCCAATTCCGTTCTGATCAACTCCAGCCGCAAGCTCGATCCAGATGTTCCATCGCCCTCGCAGTTTGATCACGTCATCACCATGCTTCCGATGGGTAAGCAGGAAGTCTGGATGGATACGACGGCTGAGGTCGCCCCTTTCCGGCTGCTCGCGTATACGCTGCGCAACAAGCAGGCCCTCGTGATTCCTCCGGCGAATGTTGCAAATGCGCCTGCGCCGCATCTGGAAAACACCCCGGCCGATACGCCGATGCCCGACTCCGAGCGCTCTGAGATCACCGGTAAAATCAACGAGATCGGCAAGCTCGAAGCGCATGTCAGCTACGAGTTCCGCGGAGACGAAGAGCTTCTGCTCCGTTCCGTGTTCCGCCGCGTGCCGCAGGCGAACTGGCAGCGGGTCGCGGAAAACATTAACGTCGGCTTGGGCGGGGATGTCTCGCATTTGATGGTCAGTGATCCCGCCGCGACTACCGAGCCTTTCACGCTATCGTATGATGTAGCCAAGCCGAACTTCCTCGACTGGTCGAAGAAGAAGTCGCAGATCGTTCTGCCCCTGGTCCAGTTCAGCCTTCCCGAAGTCGACCCCGACGACACTGATTCCGACGGCGACCCGCTAAGGCTCGGGCCCAAAGGCGAGTACTCCTACAAGATCAAACTCGACCTTCCAGCCAAGTACTCTGCCAAGGCCCCGATCGCTTTTTCCATGAAGCGTGATTACGCCGAATATGAAGCAACGTACAACGTTGACAACGGCGTCTTCACCGCTGGTCGCAAGCTGACGCTGCGCCAAGACGAGCTCCCGGTCGCCCGCGCTTCCGATTACGAATCGTTCCGTCGCGCCGTCGGCGCGGACCTTGGTCAGCAGCTCTCTGTAGAAAACGCGTCTGCAGGCGGTATTGTGCCTCCCGCAGACATGAAGGCCGATGATCTGATCGAAAGCGCTCGCGCCGCCGCGGATGCCGGCAATCTGCAAGTCGCAGAAGCCTTGCTGAAGCGCGCGACCGAGATCGATCCCAAGAACAAGTTCGCGTGGAACAACTTGGGCCTGATCTACCTTGGTACACGCCAAGACGACCAGGCGATCTCCTGCTTCAGGAAGCAGATTGAGGTCAATCCCTACGACGAATTTGCGTACAACAATCTAGGGCGGGTTTATTGGCAGGAACGCAAGTACGACGACGCGGTCACGGCATTCAACAAGCAGTTGGAAAACAACCCGCTCGACAAGTTTGCCCACTCCAACCTGGGAGCCATGTATGCGGAGTGGCACAAGTATGATCTCGCGGTACCTGAGCTGGAAAAAGCCGCGTCCCTTACGCCCGAAAGCGCCGAGTTGCAGGTCACACTCGGCGATGCGTACCTCAACCTAGGACAAGACGACAAGGCACTGGCCACATTTGACCATGCGGTGGAACTCAGTGCCACGCCACTTGTGTGGAACAACATCGCCTATCAGCTGTCGCTGAAGAAAACGCATCTCGACCGCGCACAGCAGTATGCCGAATCCGCCGTGTCGGCCACAGCGGCTGCGCTGCGCAACGTATCGCTTGACCGCCTGACCAGGAACGACCTACCGCTGGTTCAGTCGCTGGTCGCCTACTGGGATACTCTCGGCTGGGTCGAATTCACCGAAGGCAATCTCGACAAGGCTGAAAAATACGTCAATGCAGCCTGGACGCTCGGTCATCACGGCGAGGTCGGCGATCATCTCGGGCAGATTTACGAGAAGCGCGGAAACAAGGACCAGGCCATCCGCACTTATGCGCAGTCATTGAATGGCCTTCGTCCAACCCCCGAGACACGCGATCGTTTGGCATCTTTGGCCGGAGGTAACAGCAAGGCCGACGCTGCCGTCGCTCACTCCAAAGACGAACTCGATCACCTCAGCACGATCGATCTCGGAAAAGCCACGCAGAATGGCAACGCTGATTTCTTTGTCCTGCTAACAGGCGGTGCTGGAGAAGTGGCAAAGGTCGACGCCGTGAAATTCGTCAGCGGCGACGAGAAGCTGAAGTCCTACTCCGATGCGCTGCGCACAGCGGACTATCATTTGACCTTTCCAGACGATACACCGGTGAAAATACTCCGCCGGGGCACGGTTTCATGCTCGATGGCGACCGGCAGTTGCAGGTTTATTCTGACCCTGCCAGATGACGTCCGATCTGTCGACTGAAGGTATTCTTAGTGAAACCTTGCGACGTCTCAAATTCAAGGCTTCAATGTTCCAGATGCTGACATTCACTTCGGAACTTTGAAACTCAGAGCGGTTTTGGAAAACGGTGCGCCCGGTCTTCTGTCCCGCCAGAATAGTGTCATGCTGAGTGGAGCCGGAGTGCAGCGAAGCGGAACTCCGGCGGAGTCGAAGCATCCCTACCTTGGAACGACGGCTGCGGGCAGGTATTCCTCGCTCGGCTTGATTGAATCACAGATGCAAGCGATGGGCCTTGGACTACACCAATTTCTAAACCGCCGTAGCCCTACCAGATCCTCACCCGCTCCTCTGGCGCAAGGTAAAGTTTCTCTCCCGGCTTTA
>DATFQQ010000102.1:0-2509 GCA_035264195.1 Candidatus Sulfotelmatobacter sp.
GGCTTTACCGATATCGTTCTGGGTAAGGGCCGCCACTGGCCGCTCTACAATCGCGTGCTGCTGAATGATGGCAAGGGCGGTTTCACTGCGAGCAACCTCGGCGCCGCTCCGGACCGAACCTATTCCGCGGCCCTGGCGGACGTCAATCGCGACGGTAATCTGGACATTATCGTCAGCAACGATGCGCCTGATCGCAAGCTCGTCTACCTGAATGACGGCAAAGGGCACTTTACCGAGGCAGGAACATTCGGCAGCCCGAACTGGACTACCCGCTATGTGACGCTGGAGGACCTGAACGCGGACGGCTATCCAGATATCGTCGTCGCCAATCGTGGCGACTATCCGGACCTCGTGGACGGTAAACCCGGCGACGGACCCAAAGCCCCTACTCCGAGTTTCGTCTGCCTCAATGACGGCAAGGGCCACTTTCCCGCCTGCGAAGCGCTCCCGACAGAATCGGCAACATCGATCGTAGCGGCGGACCTCGACGGCGATGCAGCACTCGACCTGTTTGTCCCGCACCGCGACGGCGGCCAGAGCATCATTTTGTGGAACGATGGGAAGGGTCACTTCCCGACATCTACGAAAGTTGGGCCGGCCGCTGCGTGGATCCGCATGGGCGCCGCCGGCGACTTCGATGGGGACGGGCGCCTAGACTTGGCATTCATCGATGAGCAGAAACAGGCGGCTTTCGTAATCTACAATCGTGGCAGACGGCAGTTTGGGGAACCGGAGCGGCTTCCAGGGCCGCCGCGGCCTCCGTACGCAGTGGCAGCTACCGATCTCAATCGCGATGGCCGGCCGGACATCGTGGTGGGCTATGTGGAAATGCCGGGGTCGGTGTACTTCAACATAGGCCAGCACAGTTTTCACGAAGTCCGTTGGAATGACGGCAGGGGCACCGTGTATGGGTTGGCGTTCGCAGATTTCAACGGCGACGGTTGGCCAGACATCGTGGCGGCCCGTTCTGACGCGCCGAATGCGATCTGGTTCAGCACGTCTGCCCGGAACGTCGCCTTGCCGGTGCGAGAAAGTCGCTCTGGACACTGAGGCTGGAGGAGAGCCAAGTATCCGAGACTTCAGAAGCACTCACTGGAACCGGCCGGAACTCGGACTATCAATCTTCCTGTGGCCTGGTTCGCATCATGTCTTCGAGTGTGCCAGTTGGAGCGCTCCGTTCGCGAACGCTCTGGCGTAGCGGGCTAACAGCCCCACATCGACAGCCTCCGGCCAGCGGTCTGCCGCACTATGGTATACCTCGCTGTCGCAGACTAGCGTAACAAAGCGCCCGCTCTTCCGCTGAACGGCTTCCATCTCCGCGCGGGCGGTTGCGTTGTGTTGTTCTAGTGCATCTACGTCAACCCCCTCCTGCTCCAAGGCTGTCACAACCCACTTCTCAAGCGCCTCGTCTGACGTGTGAATGAGATTGGGCTGGCGAGGTGAGCCAATTCCCGACCCAAAGAAAATCCACGCGTCTGCATCCCGGAGGAGGTTCTGACGATTCTCGATGTACGCGTCCATCCCTAGCATGCCTAGCTCGTGGCCGCTCAATGCCACAAAGAGACAATCGCGCGCCGGCTTACTTGCGGCGAGAACCCGCATTACTTCGAGCCAGCAAGCCAATCTGCTCCCCTGCTCTGTTACGCACTGCCACCAAGCGCTGCGTGCTGCCATGAAAACGAGTGGTGGGAGCTTCGAGTTGCTTCCTGCGATCCTTGCGGTAACGTTGAACGCTCGGGCCGGTGCCCGCGTCACCTGAGTAACAACAGTTGCTTCCGCCCCGCTCTGCGACTGACGTTTTAGCCACTCAATTTCTGTATTCGATACTTGAAGCAGTGGCGGACCGGATGGGTTCCTAAAGGCAAGAGCGTTCGTGAGAAATAGTCCTGGTCTCGATCCCCCAGCAACCAGGACCACAGCTTTGTGCGCGCCACGCCGCGCCTCAGAGATGGGGCCACGATGCTCAGCGCCAGGGCGCGCTAGCGGAAACGGTCCTGTCTCCAGCAACCGAATCTCAGCAGCCGGCCCCATACCAAGCTTCCCATGCACACCGTCGGCGTCCGTGAAACCGGCATCGAACAGGGGCACTCCGTCAATACGGCGATTGCCCACGCGCAAATAGCATGATTGTGGATCAACTCGATTAAGGGTAAAGGATTCCAACGAGCCGTTCACGCCCAGCCGCCGCACCTCCTCGGCTAACCATTCCCCTGACCTCTTATCGACATCCGTGCCCGTTCTGTGGTTTCCCTGTGCATCATACGTCTGAATCACTGTCGCTACGCGTTGTTCAATAATATTCGATGAATCCGCCGAGTGGATTTGCACCGCCTGTATACGAGACTTAGCCGCGTGCGGCGCTAACGCGCACACTAGAGTCTGACCACCTCTAATGAGAAAATTCCGACGTTCCATCTCCTCCTCCAATTATTCATGAGCACCCGGGCATTAGTCGGTCACTCTAGCCGAAAGTTCATGTAGGTTGCAGAGAGTTATTATGGTGAATCCC
>DATFQQ010000103.1:0-8242 GCA_035264195.1 Candidatus Sulfotelmatobacter sp.
AATGCCCTCCCGAAAAGGCCGTTGAAATGCTTTCCTGCCGGAGATCAGTCCTGTGCCGCCTGCCCGTTTGTTGATCACTGCCGTGACAACCGCTTCCTCAAAATCATTCGCGCCGGACGCGCCGCCGCTGTTAATCAGCCCAGCGCGGCCCATGTAGCAATTCGCGACCTGATAGCGGCACAGATCGATCGGATGATCGCTGGCGAGATCGGTGTAAATGCGTTTGTCGAATTTGCCATAGCTGGAATCACCCATGTTCAGGGCCTGATAGCCGCCGTTATTTTCCGGAAGCTTTTGCTTGATGATGTCGGCTTCGATGGTGACTCCCAGATGATTGGCTTGCCCGGTCAAATCCGCCGAGAGATGGTAGTCCTTGTCCTTTTTGAAAGCACTGTTCCGCATGTAGCACCACAGGATCGTGGCCATGCCCAGTTCGTGCGCGTGCGCGAAGGCCTGGCTCACTTCCACGATCTGCCGGTCGCTCTGGTCCGATCCAAAGTAGATCGTTGCCCCCACGCCGGCCGCACCCATGTCGTACGCGACCCTTACTGTAGAGAAAAACACCTGATCGAACTTGTTTGGGTAGGTGAGCAGTTCGTTGTGATTCAGCTTCATGATGAAGGGGATCTTGTGTGCGTACTTGCGGGCGACGGCGCCGAGGACGCCGCAGGTTGTCGCCACAGCGTTGCACCCGCCTTCGATGGCCAGCTTTACGATGTTTTCTCCGTCGAAGTAGTCGGGATTCTTGGCGAAGCTGGCGCCTGCAGAGTGCTCTATGCCCTGGTCTACAGGCAATATCGACAGATAGCCGGTCTTGCCTAGGCGGCCATGCTCGAAGAGTCTTTGCAGGTTGGTCAGAACGCGAATGTTCCGGTCTGACCCAGCCCAAACGCGATCGATGAAGTCCGGCCCGGGAAGATGCAGGCGCTCCTTGGAAATTTTGGGTGAATGAAAGCCGAGCAGAGCCTCCGCTTTCGCTCCGAGGTGAGTTTGTATTGTTGTTCGTGGACTCGTGGCCATGTTCTCTCCTAAACGGCTCCCTTGGTTTGTGGTGAAAGCATGCGGCCTGCGGTCGGATCTGCAAGCCACAGAATCTTGCCCTGCCGCGGGTGGATCATCTGCGCGGGAAGCTGCTCGGGCTCGTACGGCCCTTCCAGTACGGCCTTGAGAGCCGGCGCTTTATCCGCGCCGTGAACCATGAAGACCACCCGCGCCGCATTGTTCAAAACCGGAGGCGTAAAGGTGATGCGATCCGTGTACAGCTTGCCCACCCAATTGCTGACAACGATGCGCCTCTCTTCTTTAAGTGCTTTTGTTCCTGGAAAGAGAGATGCCGTGTGCCCTTCCGGGCCCATACCCAGCAATACCAGATCAAAACGGGGTAGTTGTCCTTCCTCCAGAAGGAAACTCGAGCGCAGATCCCTCTCATATTCCTCGGCAGCTTCGGCAGCGCTCTCGATCTCGCCCTTGATGCGATGCACCTGTTTCGAATCGACCGGGGCTTTCGCAAGCATCGCTTCGGAAGCCATTCGGAAGTTGCTGTCCGCGTCATCCGGAGGCACGTGCCGCTCGTCCCCGAAGAAAAATTGGATTTTGTTCCAGGGCACCATTGCCCGCAAAGGTCCGTTGTTTAGCAGCAGGGCATACAGTGCCTTCGGCGTTGAGCCGCCGGCGAGAGCCACCGAGAAGGAATCCTTTAAGCAGACTGCCTCTCGCGCTGCTTCTACAAATTCCGCAGCGGCCGTTTGCGCAATAGCATTGGCATCGGCCAGGATCCTGATCTCACGATCGGTCATGGGTGTCGTTATGGTTGGAATCGCAGTTGTCATAGTGTCAGCGCACTCCTGCGGTTGCCCGCTGCACAGTTGCCGGAACCTGACTCGGCTCGGGCAACACATGCTCTTCACCGATCGTTCGCCACACGCGTCCATCGCGCGATAGCAACTCATCGGCTTCTGCCGGCCCCCAGCTTCCGGCCGCATAGTTCGGAAAAGGTTCGGGTCTTAAGGAGGACCAGACATCGAGTACCGGTTGAATCACGTTCCAACCCGCCTCAACCATGTCCGCACGCTGGAACAAGGTGGCATCCCCGACCATGCAGTCATGCAAAAGCCGTTCGTATCCGGTGCTGTGCGAAGGCCCAAAATCGCGCGCGTAATCGAACTCCATGTTCACGAGGCCCAGGCGCATAACCGGGCCCGGAACTTTAGCGCCGAATCGCAGTGAAATTCCCTCGTCTGGCTGAATGTGAATCACCAGCCGGTTCGTTTGTAGGTCAGCGATCTGGGTCTTCCGAAATAACACAAACGGGGACCGCCGAAACTGAATAGCGATCTCGGTTGCGCGCCGCTGCAGGCGCTTTCCCGTCCGCAGGTAAAATGGCACGCCGGCCCAGCGCCAATTGTCGATGTGCAGCCTCAATGCCGCGAAGGTCTCGGTGCTTGAGACTGCGGAAACATTAGGTTCGACGCGATAGGCGGACAGGTGTTCCCCTCCCCTCGTTCCCTTGCCGTATTGCCCGCGGACCGCCGTGCTGAGCACCTCTTCATGTTTTGGGACCTGGACTGCGTGCAGGATTTCCGCTTGCTTGTCACGCACAGCATCGGCGTCAAAAGAAATGGGCGGCTCCATCGCAGTGAGCGAAAGCAATTGGAAAAGATGATTGGGCACCATGTCGCGCAGAGCGCCCGCCGTCTCATAGAACCCGCCCCGTTGCTCGACGCCCACTGTTTCGGCCGCGGTGATCTGCACGCTGTCGATGAAGTTTCGATTCCACAGCGGTTCCGCGATACTGTTCGCAAACCGGAAGACCATCAGATTCTGCACGGTCTCTTTTCCCAGATAATGATCGATCCGGTAAATTTGTTGCTCACTCAGAATCTGCTTGAGGTCGCGATTCAGCTCTTTGGCCGAACCCAGGTCTCTTCCGAACGGCTTTTCAACAATGACCCTGGCCCATTTGCCGTCAGACTCTTGTGTCAGACCCGCTTGGCCCAACTGTTTCGCGACAGGAGCAAAAAACTTGGGTGACACCGCCAGATAGTAGAAGCGGTTCCCTTGCGTGGAATGCGCTTTTTCCGCCGCCGCCATCTGTTGCTTGAGCCTGTCGTACGCGGCAGCGTCCTGGAAGTCTCCCTGAACGTAGTAGATCCGCTCGAGAAGCCAGTCCCACAGCTTTCCGTCCACCGGCTCGCTCGCAAACTCCTTGATATCCTTGCTCAACTGGGCGCGGAAGGCTTCCGTGGTGATCGAGTCATAGGAAAACCCAATCACCGCGAATTGCTGCGAGAGCAGTTTGTCCTTGGCCAGATTGCACAAAGCCGGAATCAGCTTCCGCTTCGTCAGGTCGCCGCCCGCGCCAAAAATCACCATGACGCAAGGACTCGCCTGTTGCCCCTGCCCGTTCAATCCTTCGCTCGTGTTCATCGCGATGTGACACTCCTCATTTTCAATTGCGACCTGCTCACCTGGCGGCCGCGGCCTTTTCGAGATGCCCGCCAAACTGAAATCGCATCGCCGACAGGAGCTTCGCGGCAAAATCGTCTTCCCCGCGTGAGACGAAGCGCTCGAAGAGCGATGCGGTAAGTACCGGCGCCGGGGCCGTCGATTCGATGGCGGCGAGGATGGTCCAGCGTCCTTCGCCGGAATCCGATACTCTTCCAGAAAACCGTTCGAGGGATGGTTGCTCCAGCAGTGAAATTGCGGTCAAGTCGAGCAGCCAGCTGGCCACCACGCTGCCCCTCCTCCAGACTTCGGCAACGTCCGCCAAGGAAAAATCGTATTGGTAATGCTCCGGGTTGCGCAGCGGCGTTGTCTCCGCGTCTACTTCCCGTGTCGCGCTGCCTGCGTTGGCATGCTTCAGGATGTTGAGTCCCTCTGCGTAGGCCGCCATCAATCCATATTCGATTCCGTTGTGCACCATCTTGACGAAGTGACCGCCTCCCGATGGGCCGCAATGCAGATAGCCTTCTTCGGCCGTTCCTGGAACCCTCTCACGCCCTGGCGTTCGAGGGATGTCGCCGCGTCCCGGGGCTAGCGACTTGAAGATGGGATCAAGATGGTTTACAACCTGGGTTTCCCCGCCGATCATCTGGCAGTAGCCGCGCTCCAGTCCCCATACACCGCCGCTCGTGCCAACATCCACGTAGTGCACACCCCTTGTGGCAAGTTCTTTCGAGCGACGAATGTCGTCGATGTAGTACGAATTGCCGCCATCGATCACGATGTCGCCGGTTTCGAGCTTTTCAGCGAGATCTTGAAGCGTCGCATCGACGACGGCCGCCGGCACCATCAACCATACGGCCCGCGGTTTTTCCAGCTTCTTCACCAGTTCATCGAGTGAGGCCGCGGGAGTTGCACCTTCACGGGCGAGCTGTTTTACCGAATCTGCGTTGCGATCGAAAACCACGCATTGGTGGCCGGCGTTTTGCAGCCGACGCGCCATGTTCGCTCCCATTCTTCCGAGTCCGATCATTCCTAGTTGCATCCCTAAGCTCCTATCTTCTTTTCTGTGTTCTCTTTTTGTGCGGCTCTATGCGAGCGCCCGACTGATTGCCGCTCGAAGAGTGTTGATACCGGCCTTCACATCTTTTCCGAGATGCACGCGTAATGCGCGTCTCCCGCGCTCGGCAAGCACCGCGAAATCACCGCGCGCTTGCGCCGCCTTGACGACACCGAATGTGTATTTCTGTTCAGGAACCGGGAGGTCATCGGCATCGTCGCAGGTGATCTGCAGGAAAACGCCGCTGTTCGGCCCTCCCTTATAGGCCTGCCCTGTGGAGTGCAGGAAACGCGGGCCAAATCCCACAACCGTCGCTACGCGTTTTCCGTCCCTGACTTTGTGGCGGATTCCTTCGAGAGCCGTCTCATTCTCGGCGTTCATCGTGATATACGCGAGGAGTGCGAAGTAATCTCCGTCGCCCACCCGCTCTAGATGGAGCCTCAAGACATTTTCGAGAGATTTTCCGTGCTTAAGCGCGTCTGCGTTTCTCGGGTCCGCGTACAGCTTCACACCCTCGCCTTCAAAAAAGGGTGACTCGGCTGGTAGCTTGCCCGTCGCTTCGTATTCACTCGTGAGTTTGCGAGTGGCAATCTTGCTGGCTTCTACATCTGGCTGGTTGAAAGCGTTGATTCCGATGATGGATCCGGCCACGGCAGTGGCAATTTCCCAGCGGAAGAACTCTTCCCCGATCGCGTACGGTTCTTGCACAGCGATACGCACGACCGGCTGGCCAGCTTTCTCCAGCGCTAGCGCGGCTGCGTCCTGATTGCCATCCGGCGCGGACTCGAGACGGAGATAAGCGAAGAGCCGGTCACTCCCGTAGCAGTCCGGCAGAGTAACGCCTTCTCGGTCAACGGGAATAATCCCCTTGCCATTCTTTCCGGTCGACTCCGCGAGAAGCTGCTCAAGCCAGGCTCCCAGGTCTGAGATACCTGGAGAAGCAATGATTGTGAGTTTGTCGCGGCCACTGTTCGCCAGAGTTCCGAGGATCGCTCCCAGGACCACGCCGGGATTTTCCTTGGCCGGCACGGTCGGGCCACAGGCATGAACCATCTCTTCGGTACGGTTTAGGAATTGCAGAACGTCGATCCCCATGACTGCGGCCGGTACCATGCCGAAATTCGATAGCGCGGAATATCGTCCGCCGATGCTGGGCACACCCTGGAAAATATGCAGGAACTTATCGTTTTCTGCGACGTGCTGCATCTTTGAGCCTGGGTCGGTGACAGCGATAAATCGATTTCCTGCTTCCTTGTCACCGACAGCCTCTTTTACACGCGCGAAGAAATACTGCTTATAAATGTTCGGTTCGAGGGTGCCGCCGGACTTGCTGGAAACAATGAACAGCGTGGATTTGAGATCGATTTTTGCTTCAATCGCCTTGATTTGCGCTGGATCGGTGGAATCGAGAACATGCAATTCCGGAAATCCTTCGATCTTTCCGAAAGTGAGCCGCAGAACTTCCGGGCAAAGGCTCGAGCCGCCCATTCCCAGGAGAACGGCATGCTTGAATCCCGCCTGCTTTACTTCGGTCGATAAGGAGGCGAGACCACCACTGTGCGCTAGCTGATCATCGGTGATCCCCAACCAGCCGAGCCATTGATTTTCATCGCTCCCCGACCAAAGGGAGGCATCCGCCCGCCACAAATGCCGCACTTTCCCGTTGTTCTCCCAATCTGCAAGAGTGCTGTCAACAGCGGCAGAGAGTGCCTTTGGCAGAGAGTAGGAAATGGAATTGATTCTCGCGGTTGGCTTTGTGCCTCTCCGCGTGCCCGTCGCGCTCAGAAGCTGGTCAAAAGCGTCAACGAACAGGCGCAGGCCCTCCTCTAAGAGAGTGTCGGTCACGGATTTGATCGAGATACCGGCCTTTTCCAAGCCCTCCATCGTATCGGCCGCGGACTCCACGTCTTCTGTCAGGCTCGCGCGAAGCCTGCCATGCTCACGGAATGCATTGAGCGTCGCAGGCGGAATGGTATTTACAGTCGAGGGACCGATCAGCTCTTCCACGTAAATCACGTCTCTGTAGCTGGGATTTTTTGTGCTCGTGCTCGCCCATAGTAACCGTTGCGGTTGCGCGCCCTTTCCGGCTAGCTCCTGCCACGTATCTCCCGAGTACAACTCTGTGAAGCGGTGATACGCGAGCTTCGCACTGGCGATAGCTACCTTGCCGGCCAGGGCGCCCAGCCGCGCGCGCTGTGTGGGATCATTCGTCGTTTTCAGCCGACTGGCGATTTCTGCGTCGATCGCCGTGTCGATCCGGCTGATAAAGAAGCTAGCTACGCTAGCGATCCGGCTGACATCCCGGCCGGAGGCCGCGCGCGCGCTCAAACCTTCTACATAAGCACTTGCCACCTGCTCGTAGACTGCTGGCGAAAACAGTAGCGTCACGTTGAGATTGATTCCCTCGCTGATCAATTGGCGAATGGCGGGAATTCCCTCGGGTGTGGCCGGCACTTTTACCATTAGGTTTGGCCGGTTTACCGCTTTCCAGAGTCTCAGCGCCTCCTGGACGGTTCCTGCTGTGTCCCGAGCAAGCAACGGAGAAACCTCGAGGCTAACGTAGCCATCGCGCTGCTTGCTTTCCTCGTAGACGGATCGCAGGATGTCTGCTGCGTCCTGTACGTCTTTCACCGCGATTTTTTCGTAGAGCGCCTTGGCGTCCAGGGTGGCCGATTCTTTGCTCTCGATCACCGCTTGATAGTCCGTGCTACCCACGATGGCTTTTTCGAAGATCGCCGGATTAGACGTGACCCCACGAAGGCCGTCTTCCACGACCAGCCGTTTCAATTCGCCGCTGGTGATCAAACTCCGGCGAATGTAGTCGAGCCAGACGGATTGACCGAAACCGGCGAGGCTCCTTAGAGGATTTGTCTCTTTTGAAATGCTTAAAGCTGGCGTCGTCATTTTGTGCTTTCTACCTTTCTGTAACAGTTAATCTCCACGACCTGATGCCTTGGACAGAGTGCCCACAGCCTTCTGGCCCCATTTCGCCTCAATGGCGTCAATCTTCGTGAGCCGTCGAAGATGCCGCGCTTCCTGCGATTCCTCAGCGCCCACAAATGCGTGCACCAGTTCATGTGCGAGCTCTTCGCCAATGACGCGAGCTCCGAGAACCAGCACATTCATGTGATCGTGCTCTACACCCTGGTGCGCCGAGTACGTGTCGTGACACAAGCCGGCACGAATCCCCGGAAACTTGTTCGCGGCCACAGATGCACCGACACCGCTTCCACAAAGCAACACAGCCCGCTCTGCTCGTTTTCCGTTGATAGCGGCTGCAACCGCCTCGGCAAAATCCGGATAGTCGACCGGTGACGTGTCGCGCGTTCCCAGATCTTCCACGCTGTGGCCTAAACCGGCGAGGTACTCTAAGACCTTGCCTTTTAGCCAAAATCCTGCGTGGTCGGAAGCGACGGCGATCTGCATGTTTACTTCACCTGCGCGAGCTGCGCTTTCGCAGCTTCGACGACATGGTTCGTTGTGAATCCAAATTCTTTCTGGAGCACTTTCAGCGGCGCGGAAGCGCCGAAGGTCTTCATGCCAAGGATGGCTCCGTCGATGCCAACGTAGCGGCACCAACCGAGGGTGGATGCCTGTTCCACAGCGACGCGGGCCTTCACAGTTGGAGGTAACACCGATCGCCGGTATTCTTCGGGCTGCCTTTCAAACAACTCCCATGACGGCATGCTCACAACGCGAGCGAGGACTCCCTGCCTGGTGAGCTCTTCGTAAGCCTCTACA
>DATFQQ010000104.1:0-7678 GCA_035264195.1 Candidatus Sulfotelmatobacter sp.
CCCCGTTTATCTAGCCATCATTGATGAACCTTCGATACGCAAAGTCATCGCCAACGGCGTTCATGGAACGTCGATGCCGGCCTTTGCTCAAAGTGCGGGAGGAATGCTGACCGATAAACAGATCGATGTGCTTACAAGCGAAATTCATTCGCGTTGGAGCCGGCCTGGGATTCTCGACGGAGTTACTCCACCTTCTTACGCGGCGAAGTCCTCCGGAGATGTTCAACGCGGTGAAGCTTCTTACAGAGCCTATTGTTCCTCATGCCATGGTCCACAGGGCCAAGGTGGACGCAAGGGCAGCGCCATCACGAACGATTCATTTCTGGCGCTAGTGAGCGATCAGGGGTTGCGCACGATTGTCATTACCGGTCGACCAGAGTTAGGAGCACCCGATTGGCGCGCAAATGTGTCCGGGAAGCCAATGTCCGATCAGGAAATCACCGACGTAGTTGCGTGGCTGGCGTCGCACCGCCTCCAGAGCCCCGGTCAACCGTATTCAGTCGCGAATAACGCGCAACACTAGGAGTTAGAACAATGGCTACAAAACCTGCACTTGCCCCGTCGGCCGATGCCACGATTTCTCGGCGCGGGTTCTTCATGAAGTTGGGAATTGTATTCAATGCTCTTGCTGCGAGCGCCGTGGCCGTACCGATTGTGGGATTTCTTTTCTCCTCGATTACTCGTGGTCGTGCCAACGGTTACCTCTCTTGGGTGCCACTTGGGCAGGTCAGTGAATTTCCTGAAGGCGAAACACGGTTGGCTACGTTTCAGAATCCATATGTCATGCCCACCGATGGCAAGACGGCGGACACGGCCTGCTGGGTGCGTCGCGTCGCAGGAGAACAATTCCAGGTGTTTGCAGTTAACTGTGCGCATCTGGGTTGTCCAGTCCGCTGGTTTCCCCAGTCCGGCCTGTTTATGTGTCCCTGCCACGGCGGAGCGTACTATCGGGATGGCTCACGCGCTTCCGGCCCACCGGAACGCGGTCTTTTTGAATATCCCTACAAAGTCGAGAACGGCCTAGTCACCATCCAGGCTGGCGAACTGCCCACACCGGGAGCAGCGATTGCAGAGCTCAACGGAGAGAAACCCCCATGCGCATCATGATTCGAACGATCGGGGAGTGGTTCGACCGGCGCCTCCAGCTTGCAGTGCCGGTTCGTGAAATGGCCGAACATCCGGTGCCGCGTAATACCGCGAGCTGGTGGTACGTGTTTGGCAGCGCAGCCTTAACAGTCTTCATGTTGCAAATTGTGACTGGAATTCTGCTCGCGCTGGTCTATGTGCCCTCAGGCGCGGAAGCGTGGAGCAGTCTGCAAGCTCTGAACCACGGCGTCGCCCTCGGGTGGTTCATTCGCGGAATGCATGGCTGGGGCTCCAATTTCATGGTGGCCATTGTCCTTATACATATGGTCCAGGTTTTTCTTTTTGGAGCGCACAAGTTTCCGCGTGAACTTACCTGGATCATCGGCGTCTTCTTATTGCTGATGACACTGGGCATGGCATTCAGCGGGCAAGTGTTGCGCTTCGATCAGGATGCTTATTGGGGGTTGGGAATCGGTGCGTCAATCGCGAGCCGCGTTCCTATTCTAGGTCCCTCAATAGTGAGGTTGATGCTGGGCGGTCCCATCATTGCCGGTGCGACTTTGTCCCGGTTCTTCGCCCTACATGTGTTCGTAATTCCTGGAGTACTGATTGGCTTCGTGTGCCTCCATCTGCTGATGGTGCTGAAGCTGGGCATTAACGAATGGCCAATGCCGGGACGAATTGTACGACGAGCAACCTACGAAGCCGAATATCACGCGCTTACGAAGAAAGAGGGGGCGCCATTCGTTCCCTACGCCGTCTGGAAAGACATGTTCTTTGCGGCATTCATTATCCTGGCGGTTGCCGCGTGCGCGTTGTACTTCGGCCCATTTGGACCAACTGGCCAGCCGGATCCGACAATCATCCAGACTGTGCCCAAGCCGGATTATTTTTTCTTGTGGCTTTACGCTCTGCTCTCTCTGCTTCCGCCGTCGCTCGAAACACCAGTACTGCTGATCGGTCCGGTCGTGGTCATTGCTGGTCTGCTGCTTCTTCCATTCCTTTCGGGCGAAGGTGAAAAGAGTTGGAAGAGACGACCGATCGCGGTTTTAACCGTATCGCTGATTGCGATTACGCTCGGGACATTTACTCATCTCGCCGGGTTTACACCTTGGAGCCCGCACATGAACGCTTGGAGTGGCGATCCTGTGCCGGATCGATATGTTCATAACACGACCGCGCTTGAAAGACAGGGGGCGCTGGTCTTTCAGGTGAAGCAGTGTCGTAACTGCCATTCACTTGGAGACACTGGAGGACAAAGGGGACCAGCTCTGGATAGCGTTGCCGTGCGCCTTACGCAAGATCAACTCATTCGCCAGGTAATTCAAGGCGGAGGCAATATGCCTGCGTATGGAAAAAACCTGAGTCCAGCTGAGACAACCGCGCTTGTCGCGTTTCTTCAGACTCTACATCCAAAGGGACAAGCACCCGCGCGGGATGCCTCTCGCGACCTTGCACTCAGTGATGAGAACCAAGCTGGTCGGAACCCGTAGGAGGACGGACCATGCCGCATCTCCATCACGCCGATTTGCGATCGTCCGAATCAGTGCTTTTCACTCTGATTCTAGTTTTTACGGCGCTGGTTTACTTGCGGGGATGGCTGTCTCTTCGTTCCGGCGCATTGAAAGGTACCTCGGCGTGGCGCGCGTTGAGTTTTCTCTTTGGAGTGCTCTTGATCTGGGCGGCGCTGGCATCTCCCATCGCTGCCCTTGACCACGAGTTGCTCACCGTCCACATGCTGCAACATCTGCTGCTCATGACACTTGCTCCTCCCCTGATCTGGCTAGGTGCGCCCGTCGGCCCGACACTAGAGGGGCTGCCGCAACGATTTGTCGAAAGTCTTGCTCGATTGTGGCAGTCAGGGGAGGGGAAGACGTTTGCAGATTTCGTAGGAAGCCCTAAATTCGCATGGCTCGCAGCCTGCGCCGCTTTGGTTGGATGGCACATTCCGAAATTGTTTGCATTAGGAATGCAATCGACCTCATGGCATCTGTTCGAACAGCTATCGTTTCTTGCGACGGGTCTTCTATTCTGGTGGCCGGTCGTTCAACCCTCGGCAGGCGCATCTCGGCAGGATCTCTCGATGATCTTGTATCTCTTTTTTGCCACGTTACCCTGCGACATTCTCTCGGGATTTCTGGTTTTTTCCGAACGCGTGGTCTATCCGATGTACTTCTCGTCGTCACATCTTTTGGGTTTTTCTCCTCTGGTAGACCAGCAGTGCGCGGCTGCACTGATGTGGACATGCGTCACAGTCGTTTACCTTATAGCTGGGGCGATCTTAACTATGCATCTTTTGTCGCCCCGTTCGCTTTCCGTCGGTCTCGTCGAACCAAAATGTAGGGCAACGGAATTTGGCCACAGAGTCTCGCAGAGCTTGGGGGCCATCTAATCGTGGCGAGTGAACCCATTCTCGCGGCATTCGACCTGCCAGTTGGGAAACGTAGCCTGTTTTCCGATTCTAAGATCTGGTTTGACTATTTCGCACTTACCAAGCCCGAAGTTAACTTTCTGATTGTCGTCACGACCTTTGCCGGCTTCTACTTGGGCTGCACCTCGGCGTGGCACGATTTTCCATTCCTGCGATCCATCAACGCAGTGCTAGGGACATTATTAGTGGCCAGCGGGACAGGAGCCCTCAATCAATACATCGAGCGTCGCTTCGACGCGCAAATGCGCCGCACGGCACGGCGGCCATTGGCCGCCGGCCGGCTCAAGCCTTCAGCGGTTTTGTGGTTCGGTATTGCTTTATCGGTTATTGGAACTGTTTATCTTGCGGCTGCAGTCAACCTACTTGCCAGCCTGCTGGCGCTGGCCACGTTGTTGTCTTATTTATTTTTCTACACTCCACTCAAAAGGAAGTCGCCATTGTGCACTTTGGTCGGAGCATTTCCGGGCGCGATGCCCCCCCTGATTGGGTGGGCTGCAGCATCCGGCCAGCTCAGCTTTGGCGCATGGACACTTTACTCCGTGTTGTTCCTTTGGCAGTTCCCCCACTTTATGGCGATCGCTTGGATGTACCGCGAGGATTACAGTCGTGCCGGTTACTTGGTGCTGCCGCGCGCCGATCGCGCAAGGAGCCGCTGGGTGAATTGGCAGACTCTGTTGCCGCTCCTGCTCTTGGTGCCCGTCAGTTTGTTGCCGGTGTTGACCAGCAATGCGAGCATCCAATACTACGTTGGAGCCCTGCTCCTATGCGGTTCATTTTTGTTCTACGGAGCGCAGTTCCTCCTTCGAAAGTGCAATTCTTCGGCCCGACAGCTCCTTACGGCCTCAATCGTTTTCTTGCCGTCACTATTCATGCTGATGATCGTTCTCAGAAAATAGCCCCTGGAGGACTATGCTCGGCGATCGTGGCATCAACGGACAGCTTCGCTGGATCATTGCCAAGGAAAATCCACCCTCGATAGCATATGTGTGCCTGGCCGCGATTGCTGCGTTGGCGTCTTATCTGATTGCCACTCTATTTCGGTTACCTGAAGCCTACTGGGCGCCGATGTCCACTCTCATCGTCATGCAGCTGACATTTAGCGCCGCACTGCCCGTTGCGGTTCAATACGTTGCAGGAACAGCAACCGGCGCAGCCGTTGGGGCGGTGACGGATGCTTACGTACACGGAAGTGTCTGGGCGTTCGCGGCGGCGGTGATCTTCATCGGATTTTTGTGCGTTGCACTCCGGGTGGAAAGAAGTTCGTTTCGGTACGCAAGCATTACTCTCGTGATCGTGATGCTCGTGCCTCGATCTACGAGTGCCCGGTTAGTCGCGCTTCACCGATTCTTGGAGGTGTCGATCGGTATTGCAGTGGGCCTTGCACTCTTCGCGATTTGGCAAAAGGTCGCTGTTAGGCTTTCGGTCAAAACAACAGAAGTTTCGTCGTTACGCTGATACATCTTCTTGTGAATCGTTTGCTCCGATGGCGAACTGTATGTGGACCCTCAACTGCGATTCGGTCAACGGCGACACTATGAAATCGAGGGGCCCCTACGAAGGTACTGTCGGTACCATCGTCTAATTGTCTCGACACGAGCTTTCTGGTCTGATGCTGCTCATTGCGCCCGAGCGATTGTGCGCACGAGTCTCAGGAGGATGTATGGCGACGATTGAAGTCGCAGCAGGAACAATGAAGGCGGCGCAGGTTTATGAGCCCGGAGCAGGTTTTCAGATCGTCGAACACGAGATTCGTGAGCCCGGACAAGGACAGGTGCGATCTTCTTCCGTGACAAACGTGGAAGAGAGCCTGCTGGCGTCCGCCCGGGCTGGCGATGCGGCGGCATTTGCGAGCCTGGTCATGCCCCATAGGGATAGCATCCTTCGGCTCACTCAAAGAATCCTCCGCAATCGTGAAGATGCCGAAGACGCAGTACAGACCGCCTTCCTTGACGCCCTGCGGCACTTGGATGGCTTCCAAGGGCGTTCACGGTTTTCTTCGTGGCTGACTCGAATTGCTCTGAACGCAGCTTTCATGAGATTGCGCTCGGCTCGACGGAAAACCGAACTGTCGCTCGATGAGATGTTTCAGCGCGACACCGCTTCCAGATTCGAAGTGGTTGACGCGCGATCGAACCCTGAGCAGCAGTGCTCGGCCAATGAGGCCCGTGTCCTCCTTGCCAAGGCGATGGATCGGCTGGGGCCGCTCTACGCCGAAGTTCTCCATATGCTTCATGTGCAAGGATTGCCGGTCAGGGACGTTGCACGAATCTTGGGAGTGCCGGTGGGAACGGTAAAGGCGAGATTGCATCGCGCGCGCTTCAAGCTAACCAGACATTTGCGGCCAATGTTCGGACGCCGAAAAAGACCTTCCGGTGTCAAGAACGGTTGCAGTGCTGCTCGTAGATCAGGTGAGGCGTTCAGTGCTTGAGATCTAGTCGCCATCGGAATTGCCCAGGCTTCAGTATTGAGATTTCCCGGGCCAAAGCCGTGCCGGGAGAACGGGGCGACAAGACAATGCAGGCTTCTGAGCTCATTTTCAGGAATGTCGATGCGAAATCTGTGTGTCAGGTCACCAGTAGCCCGAGCCACTGGTTCGCGGTCCGATGCAACGACGCAGAACCTGCCCTGCTCAAATGGACCGCCACTGCGGTCAGTGCATCGGAACTCGCCACTTCTGTGGGGAAGCCCACGCCGGGGTCTGCATCAGCCGTTGGTTTGATTCGGTGTACTCGCCATCGAAGCCGGATGTCACAAAATAGAACAGAAATCGGAGGGAATCGTAGCCGTTCTTCCGGTAGTAGTTGCCTAGTCCTCTGGTTACCACTCCTCTATAAAGCACTGACTCAATCGGGTAGAGGATGGTCGGGGTCGAGATAACGAGCCCGAGCGTCGACCAATTACTGCACATTTTGATTTGAGATAGACGAAATGTTGGCGGGAAATCGAATCGGTATCTGGGAACGACCGTACAAAAAACCTCACCGGTTACTTCTTTTCGGTACAAAGAGGGCTCAGCCGTGAGACTGCTTCGGCTGCACGGTTGCTACTGCGAATCGTGCGACGCGCCGTCTCGCATGCTCCCTCGACATTTGGGGGATTCGCCGACAACATGCGCAGACAGGTACTGGAGTTGATGACGATGGCACAGAGGCATTCGTTGAGCTCCTTCGCAATCGATTCTGTCATCCGGCCAAGTATCGCAGTTCTCAGTTCATGAGCACTTACCATAGACTCTCCTTATGACCGTACGTTTAGTGCGCTGCATAAGAACGCTCCCAAAAAACAGACTGTCTTTAGACTTGGTACCCCCCAATGTCGTCTGACCAAGTGCAGGCAGCGGTTAAGTCGCTGCTCTTTCACGTCTGATCCACTCACACGGTTACTTCCGACTTTTCGAGTGCCGGATAGTCGGTGTACCCCGCGGCTCCGCCGCCGTAGAATGTGGATTTGTCAGGTGCATTGAGTGGAGCACCAAGCGCCAGGCGCTTCGGCAGATCGGGATTGGCAATAAAGGCGCGTCCAAAAGCGATGAGGTCTGCTGTTCCAGCCGCGATCGCTTCCTGCGCGCTATCGGCGGTGAATCCCCCCGACACGATCAACGGCCCGGAAAACAGCGGACGAAATAATGTGGCAACCGATCGCGGCGCCGCATCATTCAGCTCCTCCGCGACGCCAGCACGCACCCGCGGCTCAATTAGGTGAAGGTAGCAAATTCCTCGCGCGGCCAGAGCCTTGATCACGTATGTATACAGCCCTGCCGGGTCACTATCCGCGATACCACCAACATCGCTGAAGGGCGATAGCCGAACACCGATACGATCGATCGGCCAGACTTTCGAAACTGCGTCGAGTACCTCGAACAGAAGCCGCGCGCGGTTTTCGGCAGAACCACCGTATTCGTCATTTCGCTGGTTGGTCTTGTCGGCCAGAAATTGTTCGAGAAGGTAACCGTTGGCGGCATGAATCTCGATCCCATCGAATCCCGCCTGCCTGGCATTGTCCGCAGCCCTGCGGTAATCCGCCACGATCTGTTTAATCTCATTCAGTTCGAGGGCGTGGGGCGTTTCAAAGGGCACACGCTGAAAGTTGCTTGTGAAGGCATTGCCAGCCGGCGGGATCGCGGACGGCGCTACGGGCAGGCCTCCATCCCTTTGAAGCGAG
>DATFQQ010000105.1:0-3214 GCA_035264195.1 Candidatus Sulfotelmatobacter sp.
AATCGTGGCGTCGCGGACCACTCCCACGCTATGAGTATTCGTGATCATGACCGAGCCTTCAAGAAATCCCGATTCCTCAACCCAAGTTGTGCCAGTCATCTCGCCATTACCGTTGAGCGAATACCATCCTGCGAACACTGGTTGGTTGATGCTCTGCTTACCGCGGGGGAGAACAGCGGTGACTCCGGTGCGTACCGGGCCTTTGCCGGCGACGAGCTTCCCTTCTCCAGAGATGAGCGTAGTAAAACCGACTTCGACACCGGCTACGTCGGTGATGGCGTTGAGCGGGCCGGGCATGCCGTCGAAGGGAATGCCGAGATCGCGAGCACGCGGTTGGTTTTGAGCGTAAGAGAGGGTGGTGAACAGGAGCATCAGCGCCAATGCTAGTGACTTCATGGTTGTGGAGCAGTGTAACAAGCCACAAGGCCTACCTCCGGCACAGAAGCCGGAAGAAAGCAGTTGCCGCGAATCAGCAACCATCGGTGCCGGTTAAACTGAACGGGCCATGAGTTCGAATCTCCGCCGGCTGGTCGTGCTCAGTCTCTGTTGGGCGACGCTGCTCGCTTGTCTCGGATGTTCGAAGAAGCCTGCTGGCAAGCGCTTTGAACTCGAGGGCCGTGTGGTTGCCGTGGATTCGAGCGGCCGAATTCTGACGGTCGCCCATGGCGACGTCCCCCAACTAATGCCGGCGATGACCATGCCCTTCCAGGTAGCGAAGAATGAGGACTGGGTTTTCGGCAAGATCGCTCCCGGGGACCACATTCACGCCACCCTCGTGATGACTGATCACGCTGAGCTGCAAGACATTTCCTTCACTTCCGGTGGCAACCCCGCTGGCGACGGCACGTCGCACCTACACGTTCCCGATGCGGGCGATGCGGTTCCGGATTTTCAGTTCTTGAACCAGTTCGGCAAGGCCGTCAGGCTCAGTCAATTTCGCGGCAAACCGCTGCTACTTACCTTCGTATACACGCGTTGCCCGTTTCCCGACTTCTGTCCGCTGATGAGCAACAACTTTGCCAGCGTCCTAAAGCAGTTGCGGCAGGTTCCCGCAATTTACCCCAAGACACAACTCCTGAGCATCAGCATCGATCCAAAATTCGACACACCGAGGGTGCTGCACGAGTACGGAGAACGTTATGTCGCGAAAACCGATCCGCAGTTCGAGCACTGGCAGTTTGTGACAGGTTCACCCGAGGGGATCCGCAAAGCTGCGGACTTTTTCGGGCTGGCCTACAACCAGCAGGAGGGACAGATCGTACACAACTTGCGCACCGTGCTCGTCGGAAGTGACGGAAAGATAATCAAGGTCTATAGCGGAAATCAATGGAAGCCGGAGGAGGTAGTGCGCGATTATGCGCAGGCTGCGGCTGGAGGAAGCTGAGGGGCTATATCGACGCTGAGTGTGCAGGCCTCTGCGCGCCGAAGTAACGTTCAAAGTCGAGCGAGTCGAGATCCAGGAACTCCTGCACGATGGGCTCCTGACACTTCTGCATCTCGTCGAAGGTGCCGAAGAAAACCGAGCGTGCTTCGTACAGAAAAAGCACGCGGTCGGCAAGCTTTTTCGCCAGCGCCATATCGTGAGTCACGACAATGCTGGTGAGCTTGAGCTGGCGTTTGAGCTTCTTGATGAGGTCTCCAAGAAGATGAGCCATGAGCGGGTCGACCATGGTGGTCGGCTCGTCGTACAAGACGGCCTCGGGCTGAGCCGCCAGAGCGCGGGCGATAGCGACCGACCGCTTCATTCCCGTGGAGAGGTCTGAGGGCAACTGGTCACGGAATTCACGCACTCCGACCATGTCGAGGAGGCCGTCGATGATCTGATAAATCTGCTCTTCCTCGAGGCCGCCGCGCTCGCGCAGCGGAAACGCAACGTTTTCGCCGACCGTGAGCGAGTCGAAAAGCGCGCCGTTCTGGAAGACCATCGTTACCTTCTTGCGGATCCGCTCCATCTGCTCTTCGGTGTAGCTGGTGACATCTTCATAGGAGACGCGAATGGTGCCGCCATCGGCCTTAAGGAAGCCCATGATCATCTGCAAGGAAACCGACTTGCCTACGCCGCTGCGGCCGAGAATGCAGACCGTCTCGCCCGACATCACGTCGAAGCTCACGTTGTCGATGACTACTTTGTCGCCGAAGGCTTTGTAGACGTGCTCGAACTCGATGTAGGGTTTGCGCTCGTTCATCGCTCGGAACCCTTCACTGGAGCAGCTTCGGGAAGCGATTCCCGGATGAGAGATTCGTATTCATATGGCTTATTGATGTTGCGGAAGATGTCAGGAGTAAAACCGGACTTTGTAATTTCGCCCTCTTCGACGACTCGCGTGTGCAGGAAGGCGGCCTCAACTTTATATTGCCTTCGTGCCAGGGCCGCTTCGATCTGCGGAAGGATCGTGCGACGGTAGACAGCGCAAAGCGGCTGTAGGCGGCCGCCGGATAGTGGAACCGTGACCGACGCGGTGGTTTCTGCGGCCTGCTTAGCCAGCCATTTCAGAAAATTTGAGTCCATTAGGGGCATATCCACAGAGAGCACGAGATTCAAGTCTGACGTTGTGGCAGAGAGTGCCGCGTGGATTCCGCCGAGTGGACCGCAACCGGGGATGCGGTCTTCAATGACTTCTCCAAACTCAGCATACAGAGAGCTTGCCCCTACAATGATGGGGGCCGGGCACACGGCTCTGGCGTTATCCAGCGCGATTTGCAGGAAATTACGATCGCCCAGAGTCACGAGGGCCTTGTCTCTGCCCAGACGCGAACTGCGCCCGCCCGCCAGCACGAATGCGGAAAGGTCCTGCATTTGGTGATGATAAATGAGGAGGGGCGTGTGGACTCAGGCGCGGGCCGGCTTGAAGGTGGTGGTGTGCGGGATGCAGCCGTTGATCTCGACGGCAACGATCCGTCCGGCGTTGTCGAGTTCGACGGTGCCTGGGGCGGTCAGAACGGCGTCGCCACTGAGACCGGGAATCGACACAAATACCCTGTTCTCAACACAGACGGCAGACGGATCTTTCTTGATATAGCTCAGAGAGTAATCGTTTCGGCAGGCCTTGGGCAGCATGAAGCTGAGATCGGCAATGTCGCCGGTCTCCGATACCGAAACTGCGACCTCGATGGAAATGCGTGCAGTTACTTCGTCGCCTTCCACCTGGCTCGCAGGCTTGAAGCAAATGTAGTACTCAAAACCTGAATCGGGGTCAAACGCGCTCCGATCCAC
>DATFQQ010000106.1:0-4260 GCA_035264195.1 Candidatus Sulfotelmatobacter sp.
TCCTGCACCACGCGCAGCAGCTTTGGCTGCAGTTCCAACGGAATGTCACCAACTTCGTCGAGAAAGAGCGTCCCCCCATTGGCCAGCTCGAAGCGGCCGATCTTCTGCGCCACCGCTCCGGTAAAAGCACCCCTTTCATGACCAAATAGCTCACTTTCCAATAGCCCTGAGGGGATGGCAGCGCAATTGAGCTTGACGAAGGGACGATTAGAACGGGAACTGACGTTATGGATCGCTCGCGCAATGAGTTCTTTTCCGGTACCGGTCTCGCCGTAAATTATGACGGTGGAGTCAGTGGGAGCCACAACCTCGACCTGGTCAAGCACGGCTTTCAGTCCGCTGCTTGTGCCCACGATCTCTTCGAAATTGTGCTGCGTTATGTTTTCCCGTTGTTGCCGCGCTCTTTGGTCTCGGGTGATCCCCTGGTGGATCGCATCCAGGAGATCCTCGTCGTCAAAGGGCTTGGTCAGAAACTCCAGTGCGCCTGCTTTGATCGCCCGCACCGACATTGGAATGTCGCCGCGCCCGGTGAGGAAAATAATCGGGATCTGAACATTTGCTTTGACCAGCTCCTGCTGCAAGTCCAGTCCGCTTAGCCCGGGGAGCTGCACATCCAACACCAAACAGCTCGGCACATCGGCGCGCGGGCTGGCCAAAAACTCCTGCGCCGACGCAAAGGTCTCGACCCTCAATCCCGCGGACCGAATCAGACTCCCGACGGCCTCACGCACAGAGGCATCATCGTCCACGACATATACCCGAGGCTTTGCCTTACTGGTGGCGCCATTTTCCGATTTATGGAGAGTTTTCTTGCCTTCATGAGGAACACTCTCGGTTTGTTCTTGATTCGAGCCTCCAGATCCAATCGTCTCCAGCATGTTCGTTTCACCCCCCTTTTCGAATTTCAAGAGACCTCCATCACTGCCTTCCATCCTTCTTCGAGAGAGCTGCGTCAATTGCATTGAGTAACGCTTCTTCGCTGAACGGTTTGAGCAAGTAATCCACTGCGCCGCCTGTTAGAGCCCGGCGGCGCGCCTCCTCATCGCCATGCGCCGTGATAAAGACAACCGGAATTTGACAATCGGTCGCAGCCAAGTGACGTTGGAGATCGAGACCATTCATCCCCGGCATCCGAACATCGAGTATCAAACAGTCGGTGTTGCGCAGATCATCTGCGCTCAAGAACTCTTCTGCCGAAGCAAATACCGCCACTGCGAACCCAACAGACCTGATTAAACCTCTGAGGGATTCACGGACGGAGTCATCATCGTCGACAACTGAAATAAGCGGTATCTTAACCATGTTGACCTTTCATCTCTGGTACCATGGTCTCAGTCTGCAAGGTTTAAGAAAAAAAATCTATTATACTTTGGTATAGGCGGCGAAAGGCTATTTACGCTATGGCTCCTATGGCTTTTTAGCGCGAGGTATGCCGAGCTTCTCGGCCATCCTGACTAAATCCGCCAATGAGTCGGCCTGCATTTTTTGCATAACCTGACCGCGGTGAACTTTGATGGTGATCTCGCTTGTGCCCAGCTCGGCGGCCACTTGTTTGTTTAGCAGCCCTGAGACTACCCGTTCCATCACCTCTCGTTCGCGGGGCGTCAACGACTCATAGCGGTCATACAGCGCGGCCATCTCCGCTTCCTGTCGGCGTGCGGCCCGATCGCGTTTGATCGCTTGTTGAATCGCCTCCAAGAGATCCTCATCACGAAACGGCTTAGTAAGAAACTCAACGGCTCCCGCTTTCATCGCCTGCACTGTGGTCGGCACATCGCCATGACCGGTAATAAAAATGATGGGGATCTCAATGTTGACCTCCGCCATCCGCTTCTGCAGCTCCAGCCCGCTTAGCCCTGGCAAACGTACGTCCAAAACCAAACAGCTTGGCATATCTGCCCGCGGGCGGGCCAAAAATTCCTGGGCGGAGGCAAAAGTCTCGACCTTCAGTCCTGCCGACCGAATCAGACTTCCCAGAGCTTCTCGAACTGACAGGTCGTCATCCACGACAAAGACGATTGCTTTTGCTTCGGCCATAGCGTCCTAGTTGAGTGCTGAAAGCTCTATTTGCGGGCTGCTCAAAAAGATCTCAGATTCCGAGAGCGTGTTTTTCAACGACTTGAACCGTTTGAACGTCTTGAACGTTTTGAACCATTCATCATCCTGCTACTCGTACTTCAAAAGAGTAAACTGAAACGTTGCGCCGGGGCCGTCATTCGGTACAGCCCATAGTTTACCGCCGTGATTCTCAACAATCGAGCGACTGATCGCCAGCCCCATCCCCAACCCCTGCGACTTGGTGGTGTAGAAGGCATCAAAGATCCGTTCCATGTTCTTTGGGTCAAGGCCCATGCCTGAGTCTTGCACAGCGACGAGCACTTGATTCGATCCATGTTGACGTGAACGGATGAGCAACTCTCGGCGACCGTCGGCTACCGATGTGGTCGCTTCAATTCCGTTCACCACCAGATTGAGAATCACTTGTTGCAATTCCACCCGATCGCCCAGAACAGGCGGGAGATCGGCAGCTAGTTCCGTCCGTAGTGCCACCCCTTTATGCGCCGCTTCAATCTGCACCAGGAGAATGACCTCTTGAACGGTCTGGTTAATATCGAGCCGTGCCTTCTCCGTATCGGTTTTTCGCACGAGCGCTCGAATTCGGGCGATCACATCGCCCGCGCGATTCCCGTCTCTGAGAATGCCTCGCACGGCATCCCGTGCTTCGTCAAGATTCGGCGCTGGGCCGGCAAGCCACCTCAAGGAGGCATTCGCATTTGTAACGATAGCCGTGAGCGGCTGGTTAACTTCGTGGGCAATGGAGGCCGTCAACTCTCCCATGGTCGTCACCCGTGTCACATGGGCGAGCTCCGCCTGCGCTTTGTGCAGGGCATGTTGAGCCCGCCTGCCCTCGATGAACTGGCCTATCTGACTGCCTAGAGTGGCCATCATGTCGAGCAGCTCCTGTTCGGGTTGTCGTATCTCGTGGCTGAAAAATGCCATGACCCCCAAGACATCGCCGCCGAGCAGAATGGGAAACCCGAAAGCTGCGTGCAGTCCCTCGCTCGCGACGATGGACGCCCGCGGAAAATTGTTATCGTGAACGACATCTGGAATGTATGCGGGCTCACGGCTGGACCAGACCCGGCCCGGCAACCCGATCCCAGGCATGAACGTGCGCTCGCGGCAGATGGCTTCAAATTGCGGGACCTTTGCGGATTCTCTGTGCCAGATTTCGACGCATCTTAGCCCACCCGCCTCCTGGTCTCGGGTCCACAACGCGCCAAGTTCCCATTGCAAGAAGTTGCACACGGTCTGAAGTATTTTTGGAGAGGCTTCTTCGAGAGTGGCTGCTTCCGCTAGTATCTGTGTGACTGAGTGTTGCAACATCAGGCGTTGCTCAGCCCGCTTGCGCTCGGTGATGTCTTGCACCGTGCCAAACATGCGGCGAGGCCGGCCCGACTCGTCCCTCGTGACATCGCCTTGACTGTGGACCAGACGCACCTCGCCGTTGGGACGAATCACTCGATACTCAACATCGTAGCGCGGGCCACCACGAAGCGCCTGCGCCACTGCTTGAACCACAATCTGCTTGTCTTCAGGATGAATCAGTTCCGGTAATTGGGCCAGGTTTAGGGTCCGCGCTTGTGGTTGTAGCCCAAAGATGCGGTAGGTTTCGTCCGACCACGTGATGATATCCGTGTCCGTATCACGCTCCCAGTAACCAACGTGAGTGAGTTGCTGGGCCTGTTCCAGCTTTCGCTCGCTTTCACCCAGGTTGCGAAAGATCAATAGGCTGGTCAAAGCATCTTCCAGCCGTCGGCCGATGTCCTGAAAAAGCCGTTCCTCCTGCGCCGTCCAGACTCGGAGGTAAGAGCACTGGTGCAGCCCAAACATGTAGGGCTTATCCCCTTTCGGATAGATCGCCATGGCCATAATGGACTGAATGCTGAAACGCTTCGCGACGTCTGTCGGCAGTGGATGTTCCGATGCAGGACCGAATCGCACAGGACTGCTGGAAGCTCTGACCATTTGAAACACTTTCGCGACCTCTGGATCGACGGGCAGATCAAGTCCCAGGGCAAAGGCGCCGGGGAATTCCGGACGCGTATGTTCCATCAGCACTTTCCACGAGGCAGCCTCCGGATCACAGGGATAAACCAGCCATGCTCGATCGCAACTAAAAATCGACAGCACTGCATCAAGCACATCGCTCATCATTCGCTCGAGGTCATTCGTTCCCTGGATAGCTCGGTTGATCCG
>DATFQQ010000107.1:0-3977 GCA_035264195.1 Candidatus Sulfotelmatobacter sp.
GCACCCGAAGATCCATCTCGGAAAGATTGGAGCCCTCATTATGATCGTGATCATGTTTTGCCATAGACAAGAATATAGCCAACGAAAGAGGTGGCGTCCAGTTGAAAATGAAAACAAGAATGCGCACCGCCTATGCGGACCGCTCGTGATACCACTGCAGATCTTCGGTTCAGTCTCGATCTTTTCTTGGATCGCTCTGCGATCGCGGCTCACCAACCCCTCATCCAAATCTCCAGACCGCCCGGCGATCATGCGCTGCTCAAGCCCGCTGTGTCGATGCAATGTTCCATCACTAGCATTCGCTCCTGCCGATGATACCCCCGTTTGATGGTAAACTCTGCCTCGCCTAGCTGTAATGCTATACTGCTTACTTGCTCCCCGGCGCAGCGATTCGATTTACTCCGACCGACTTGACAGGCGAGGCGGTTGCTAATGCAATGCATCGCCCGAGTCCCGTTTTCGCTGCCCAAGCCAACCGAATTAACGTTTGGGTTTCCATTTAAACAGAAAGATGATTGACAACTTTCACGGTCCTGCGATATTCCTCGGGCCGGAAAATAACATGCTTTAGATTTCGAATACTCAGCGCGGTTTCTTAATTGTTGATTGAAGTAAATAAGTGATTCCTGCGGAGGCCTCATGTCTCGTGACTATTCTTTGCCGCGGCTGATAGTTGACTGGACACTATTGTCGATGGCCGCATTGGCGTGCGGCACGAACGCCCCGCAGTCTCCGGCGACTCAGGCTCAGGCAAAGCCCGCAGGGCGATGGAGCCACCAGGACTGGCCGACTGGTCACTACAGGGTGGTCGAAGGGTGGCCCAAGCCGTTGCCGGACACTCGCCACTCGCACGACGGATGGACGTGGGGATCCTTTGGCGGCGTCTACGCGGAAAATCCCGACCGAATCTGGGTCGCCATGCGTGGCGAGCTGCCGCTGCCGAAGGGCGCCGCTCCGTGGACACCCTACGCGGCGCTCAATCCGTCCCGCGGCAACGCTACGGGCAACTCGGACGGGTTAAATGCAACGTGCCAGCCGGAGCCTAAGCGGGGGTGGGAGCGCCGGTTCCAGCACTCGATCATCGTGTTCGATCGCCAGGGCAACCTCGTCGACGAGTGGCCGCATCTCGACGAGCTGTTCTCCAAAAACCCGTGCGGCCGCGGGCCCCACCAGATCAAGATCAGCCCCTACGACAAACAGAAGCACGTCTGGATCATCGATGACCAGCTCCACATGATTTACCGCTTTACGTACGACGGAAAACTGGTTCACAGCAAAGGGCAGCTCGGTGTTCGCGGTCGCGGGCCGAACACCTTCGACCGGCCGACGGACATCGCCTGGTTACCCGATGGGACCTACTTCATCACTGACGGCTACGGCGGCACACGCGTGGTTAAGTACGACGCGAATGACAATTTCATCATGGATTGGGGCCAGCCGCCCAAGGACCCGAAGAACCCGGGACCGAACGAATGGAACACTGTCCACAGCATCGCAATCAGCGCCGACCGCCGGCTTTTCGTCATCGACCGCGGACATGCGCGGATGCAGGTCTTTGACGAGAACGGGAAGTTTTTAGATATGTGGCCGCTGCGATCACCGCACTGGCCGGCCAGTCAGACCACGCTCATGGTTAATCACTTCATTGATGACAAAGGGTTCATCTGGGTCGGCGATGCGCCCACGAGTCGGATACTCAAGTTCGACTTGAATGGGAATTTCTTGTACGGCTGGGGTGCTGCGGGCCCTCAGCCTGGCCGGCTGAACTGTTCACACGGGATCACAACGGATCAACTCGGTAATCTGTACCTGGCAGATTGCTTCGCAGGTAGGCTGCAGAAGTTCGAACCGATCCCTGGGGCGGATCCAGACAAGATCGCAGGACAGATCCTCCGGACCTGGGATACCTGGAAGGGCCCCTGAGTCTGAATTCTTTAGAGAGGGAGCCGATGACGACGATCGTGATGCTCGTCGCGAAAGAAAAATGAGTGCCTTAGGGGTCGTGCTTTCTATCTAGGTCCTGCCTTGTGGGGTCGCGGGTCCTGCCATAAGGATCGCCAGGCAACAGTCGGGAATGAGACCAAGCTAGGTATTCGCGGCGGCTCATTTCACGGCGAAGCAGTAAATCCGGCCCGCTCCTCCGCGCGGAGCGGTATCGGCGCAGCTTCCATTCTCATGCGACGAGTTCCATATGGAGTATCTGCCAGACGGATCCCCGCCAGGTCCTAGACCATCGGAGTGACCCACTTGCGCTTGTAGATTTGAAGCATCCGATGTCCAGTCGTTGCAAGTGCGGCCTGCCATGACCTTACCGTCGGGTGTCGAGCCGGTTAGGATGTCATGCTCGGTGGGTTTCGGTGATTCCGGCCAATTGCCCGGAACGCGTTGGCCGCGCTCGTTAAGGAACAGGTCGGCGTCTCCTTTGCGGGCGTTCAATTCGGCGAGATCCTTCGCGACCACAACGCCTTTAGCATTGAACCAAGGGCCAGTGCCGATTCGACTGCCGGCGTCGGTCGGCTTGTTGCCATTGTCGGGATCCCGCTCCACGCTCAGGTAGGCGTGCCAAGTCTTGTTGCCGAGGCCCACTGCGCTTGCAAGCTCCTGGCAAATGCGATCCGCGCCACGCAATCCACCTAGGTTCCCCGTCTTGCTTTTAGCGCTGCTGACGAAAAAGTTCATGGCGGGACTGGTTTGGGTGCTCTCAGCGCCAATGCTTTGGTCCTCATGACCGCCGACGACAACCAACGCTGCCATCGCCACAAGAAAAAAAATCCGTTGCTTCATAAGCTTCTCCTTCGCTGATCAATTAGCACGCTTTAACAGCTTCAAGGGCCAGCGCAAAATCGCTTAGAGTAATAAGAATGAGAACAATTCCTCCGAAAACGGTCCGCAGCCAACATTATATTTTTCAAAGACTCTTCACAAGAACGAAGCTCCTTGGGGTGTGTCCATATTGGCGGCGCACAGATCAGTTTCATATTCGAGGGGCTCAACTGAGCACAGGGAGAAAGCTCAAGCGGAAGATGATATGAAAGGTGGACCAACTCTAAGTAGCGTGGAGGAGAAATAAAACCATCTATGAATCAACTGGTTCCAGTCGTTCCAATTTTGCGAGTTGTTCCAATCTTTTCCATGCGCTTCATCGCGCAGACGAAGCTCTCGAAACTTGATCTCGTGCGCTACTATTTGTCGGTTGTGCCGGGCGCGCTCGCTGGAATCCGAGATCTCCGCTGGTTCCCGAGCGCTTCGTCGACAAGCTTGACGGAGAAGTCCTCTCGTTGCTAATGAGTACCGTCAAAGATTGTTTCGACGGAACTCGAATTTGGAGGTGACAGCCATGGCCTGGGTAAGGTGCGTTACAGAAATGGGAATGGGAGTGGATGTTCACGGATTGGATTACACCAATGCCGCCAAGCGGGCGGTATTCGATGCGTTGCATCACAGCAGCTTGGGATTTCCGCGGCTTGTAGGCAAGACCGCCGATGACATGCGCGTCGATGTACACATCGGCGTGCCCAAGCCGGAAGCAGTGGATCGCCAGGCGGTGTTGGAAACCCTGCCCCACGGCAAGGGCAATATTAATGTCGTCCATGGTGGATTGCAGGTGCTATATGAGGGGACCAACGATGGCCCGCTGATTGCCAGCGCCATTGTCATCGTCAGCCTAGACGACGGCAAATAGTATCGGATACTCCGCCGTCAACGGTGATCGCAGGGCTTGCACGTCGTATCGGCGCTTGCGTAGTTTTCCACGAGCGAAGAACGATCGACACGGGCAGGTTCGCTGTTCAGAGAGCCGCACCAAGATGCTTCACTCAAAGAGTTTCATTATCGTCGCGCTGCTTTGCCTCTACTTTACGACAACCACCAATGCTGCTGAAATCCCCGCGCCGAAAGACTTCGTTTATCCCGGCACGCTGAACTTGAGCGTCGATCTGACCGATCTGGATCGCCGGCTGTTCATGGTGCGCGAGTCC
>DATFQQ010000108.1:0-5017 GCA_035264195.1 Candidatus Sulfotelmatobacter sp.
TTCGAGGTGCCGCCGGAACCGGTAAGACAGCAACTTTGCGAGAAGTTGATCGTGGGTTAAGAGAAAACGGAACACAAGTTGTGGCCGTGGCTCCCACTCGTAGCGCTGTTGACGAATTGCAGAAAGTTGGCTTTCGTGACGCTATGACCGTATCGCGATTGCTGGAAGATCAGGAATCACAGCGTGCGCTAGCCGGGAGGGTACTGATCGTTGATGAAGCCGGCATGGTTTCTGGCAAGCAGATGCAGAGCCTTTTGCATCTGGCGGAAGACCATGGTGCAAGGATCATCTTCTCTGGGGACACCCGGCAGATTCGTAGCGTCGAGGCCTCCGACGCGTTGCGCATTCTGGAAACGGAATCGAGTTTGAAAAGTATTTCGCTGACTGGCGTACAGCGCCAAACCAATCCTGACTATCGAGAAGCAATCAAGATCATGCGTAGTTCCCCAGAGGAGGGTTTCGTCAAACTGGAAGCGCTAGGAGCCATACGCGAGGTGCACATGTTTGACCGAAGTCAAGCAGTCGCAGAATTGCACCGCGAGTTCCGAATCAAAGGACAAGACACCCTGGTAGTGGCAGGTACTCACGAGGAGATTTCGCATATCAACGAAGCAATCCGGCAAGATCGAAAGGAACATGGTGAACTGGGTGCGGGCTGCCATTTCGATACGTACGTTTCCCTTCTGTGGACAGCAGCGCAAAAGCAGGATATTTCCAACTATCAAGAGGGACTCGTGCTTCAATTCAACCGAAACACTAAGCTTGCAAACCGCCACGAGTCGGTCGAAGTTGTTCGGGTAGGACCCGAATCTCTGGTCGCTCGCAAAGAATCTGGAGAGGAAGTCGCGATCTCACCAGAGAAAGTACGCGCTTTCTCAGTGTACGAACGCCGACCCATCGAAGTTGCCTCCGGCGACAGCTTAATGCTTACTGCAAACCGTCGAGACCCTGATTTTCGCGCCACGAACGGAGAGTTGGTGAAGGTGAAATCTGTGGATGAGGCTGCGATTCGTCTGGAAGATGGCAGAGCGATCCTGGCGAATTATCGCGAGTTCACACACGGGTATGCCATCACCGCGCATCGCAGCCAAGGCAAAACGGTGGACAATGTCATCATCTCCGCAGATGCGATGAAGAAAGAATTGTTTTATGTAGCTGCTAGCCGTGGACGCAGCGAGATAGCTGTCGTGACCAGCGACCGCGAACTACTTCGAGAGTCGGTCGGTGTGTCCACAGCACGGCAGTCTGCAATGGAGTTGGTCAGAAAGCAGCAACATGAGCATGGAATGGACAAAGCTCCCGAAATTAGCCACGCGCCCGGTGTCACTGGTAACCGTGTGATTCACATCGCAGAACAGCATTCAACTCCCGCACCGACGCACGACGCTGGAAGAACCGCAGACCATGGTATTGAGCACGACATCGGTCATGGCCTCGGGCTGTGAGGGCTGGCTTTCACACCTCCCTATTCCCCACATAGCGGAGAAATGGCCGGGAAGAAAGGCTGGTGTCAAGGCCGCGCCCTTGGCGCCGCGTAGCGGGCGAAGAGCCTTGACACGAACCGCTTCTCGGCCATGCTCATAGGTGTGGGGACTAGTCCGTGCGGCTTCGTTCGAAATATTTTCGATAGATTTCTTCTCTCCAAGGTTCCTTTACTAGATAGAGGGAGGGATGCCGCCGCGCTCATGCACTTTCGTGTTGCGGTTGCGATGATCCGCTCCGTTCCCACGGATTCCTTAAAGGTACCTAAACGCACTTCTAGGCACTCTGGGCGCTTTATGCAATTGTTTAAGGATTTTTTCGAAGTTGAAAAAACAAAATATTTTTTGTATACGAGCAACAAGCGCGTCCTGCACGGTTTCTATACGAGGTTGTTCTCGTCTGTTCAAGATGCGATGACTAAAACCAGCCGAGTAGTGAAGGATCTCGAAGTCGATCGAAGGGAGCCGAACGGCGAATTCGGTTTCCAAACGAGTCTTTGATTCCAGCCACGTCTCGACTCTGCATTTGTGGGGTTAATATGAGCGAGATGCATCATGCAACAGTAGTCAGCCAGCCCATCCCTCATTTCGAGAGATTCCTCGATTCACGGCAAGCGGCAGAATTGCTGCAAATTCATCCGAAGACACTCCAGCGTCTCGCTCGCAAGGGCGAGATCCGCGCGATGCGAATCGGAAAATTGTGGCGCTTTCGCACATCCGATCTCGACGCATGGGTCGACTTGAGGTTAAAGTTAGGCAGCTATCCGTACCGTCCCTAACCACGGAGGACCGTGATGAGACGGACGAGATTTCAGCAAGGCAGCCTTCAGATCGTGAAGCGTGCCCGTGGCCGACACGTCTGGGAATATAGGTGGTACGAACTCCAGGCGGACGGCACTCGCAAGCGACGCTGTCTGATTGTTGGTTCGCTCGAACAATATCCGAACGAGACGGCGGCCCAGAAAGCTGTCGCAGCGCTTCGGGCAGACATCAACGCTGAAAATCCGCGCACCAGTTTGAGTCCGATCAATGTTCAAACGCTCATCGAACATTACCGGGATAAGGAACTAGGGCCGAATTGCAGCAAGACTCGGAAGACGCAGGTCACCTACGAAGGCTACTTCAATAAGTGGATTTTGCCTCGCTGGGGAACCTATCGCGTCACCGACGTTAAAGCAGTCGCCGTGGAGCAGTGGCTCCGTTCGCTGAAGTATGCAAACGGAAGCAAGGCGAAGGCTCGAAACATCATGAGCGCGGTTTTCAATCACGCTGTCAGGTGGGAATGGCTCGACGCGAATCCCATGCGCATGGTGCGTCAAAGCGCCAAGCGCACGAGGATTCCTATCGTGCTTTCAATCGAGCAGGTCGCGGCACTTCTCCGCATCTTGAAGGAGCCGACACGAACGATGGTTTTTGTCGCCGTGTTCACGGGCCTTCGAGTCGGCGAGTTGCTCGGTTTGAAGTGGAGCGACATCGATCTTCAGAAGATGGTGGTCCATGTCGTTCGCTCGATCGTCATGCAGCACGTTGGCGATTGCAAAACAGAAGCCTCTCGCAAACCGGTTCCACTCGATTTGCGATTGGCCAAGGTCCTGTGGGACTGGCGGCTGCAAAGTCCCTACCCTACCGACGAGGACTGGGTTTTTGCCAGCCCTCACAGTGGAGGGAAACTGCCGTACTGGCCAGGTTCGCTATACAAGGCGCACTTGGAACCGGCGGCGAAAGAGATCGGAATCGTGGGCCACTTCGGCTGGCATACGTTCCGGCACACGTACGCTACGCTGCTGAAAGGCAACGGCGAGGACGTGAAGGTTGTGCAAGAACTCATGCGGCACGCGAACATCTCGGTCACATTGAACATCTACGCGCAAGCGATCACGCAACCGAAGCGCGACGCGCAGAGCCGGGTTGTGAGCTTGCTGCTCGACAAAAACGAAGAACAACCAAGCACCGAGGCTTATCGGACGTTAACGGACGTACAAGATTCTGGAGGGGATTCGCAAGTGCTTGATAAAGTTGGCGTCCCCGACGGGATTTGAACCCGTGTTACCGCCGTGAAAGGGCGATGTCCTAGGCCGGGCTAGACGACGGGGACGACTTCAGGACAGGGATATTGATCGAAACTTTGATGTTAGCAGTCAAAACAGAAGACTGTCAAAGTCCGCACAACCCGGACGTATTGCTAGTTTGCTCAAGGTGATTTTACTCAGAAAACGCTTTTCAGTAATACGCGTACGCAAACAGATCCAATTGGGAAAATGCTCCCCCGCATTTTCCGGGTGGCATTCGAACCCGGAATCAATTCCTCGATTGCTGGTGTGAATCCATCGGTGTCCACTAGTCTCCTCACTACAGAAAGCAATGTATTTACGACGATCGCATTTTCTTCAAAAAATGAGAAGGCTTTGAACTGCCTCCGCCCGGAATGCCTTCGAGCATTTCATGGGCCGTCACCACGGAAGAAAGGAACGGACACACAGCGATTTCATGTTGGAAGAACGCGTGGTACCAACCATTACTCGTTGCAGTTCAGGATGTACCGGGCTCGACGACGTCCTCGGAGGTGGCCTTCCGCTTGGGCATTTCTACCTGATTGAAGGTGAACCGGGCACCGGCAAAACCACGTTGGCGCTGCAATTCGTCGCCGAGGGGGTTAAACGTGGCGAAACGATACTCTACGTCACCCTCTCCGAGTCGCGAGATGAACTGATGGCCGTAGCTGAAATGCACGGTTTGAACGTCGATGGTTCGGCGGTGTTTGAGGTGCGACCGAACGAGCAAGATCTAAACCGGAGGGTCAATATACCGTTTTCCATCCTGCAGAAGTCGAATTGAACGACCGTGTGCAGACGATCATGGCCGAGGTTGATCGGCGAAGACCCGATCGGCTGGTGATTGATGCGCTCTCAGAAGTACGTATGTTGGCGAAAGATCCTCTGCGTTACAGACGACAGGTTCTATCCCTAAAAGAATACGCTCCGAAAAACTGCACCGTGATACTGCTCGATGACCGCAGCAGCCGCTATGCCGACTTGGAACTGCACAGTATTGTTCACGGCGTTGTCTCGATGGGCCGTGTAGCGCGTGAATATGGCAAGACCATGCGTCGCCTTGAAGTAACTAAGTTGCGGGGATGTGCGTTTCGCGAGGGGTATCACGACTACCTTATCCGCGTGGAGGCGTCGTGGTTTTTCCGCGTCTCGTAGCCGCGGAATATGGGGATGACCATCAGGATCCAAGTCAAGCGCCCAGCGGAATTCGTGAACTCGACACTCTTGCTGGCGGCGGCCTAGGCCGCGGAACCAGCACCTTGATGATCGGACCCGCAGGTTGTGGAAAGACTTCCATCGCGTTGCGCTGGCTCACAACCGCGGCCGAACGCGGGGAGAACTGTGCCGCTTTTATTTTCGAGGAAACGATCGGCACGTTATTGGGTCGCGCCGCGGGTCTCGGCATGAGTCTTGCCCCGCACATCGAATCCGGCTGTATGCAGATTTCACACCTGGATCCCGCCGAGGTTTCTCCTGGCGAGTCCG
>DATFQQ010000109.1:0-13039 GCA_035264195.1 Candidatus Sulfotelmatobacter sp.
AACGGACTACCATGGCTTTGTCCCCTTGGCGAACGACAATTGACTGCTCCAAGCGCCACCCAGTCCCGGCGCAAGCAGATCCCGCAGCATGAGGCGCGCCCGAAGCAAGCGGGTCTTCACTGACGCAGCCGAGATTCCAAGAGCATTGGCTGTTTCCTCGATGCTCATCTGTTCCATGTCGCGCAGCACAAAAACCTCCCGGTAGATCTGGCCCAGGGCCCCCAACGCCTCCGCCAGCTTTTCCCGGACTTCTTTTCGTTCCAGGGCCTCGGAGGGGATCTCGCGCCAGTCGGCGAAGTCGCGAGGTGTGTAGCTGCCTTCCTCGTTCTTCTCTTTCTCAATGGGCTCAATCAGATCGGCGCGTTCTTTTCTCCGTCGCATACGTGCCTCGTTGACGGCGATTTGAATGAGCCAGGTGCTGAACCGGGCCTCTGCCCGGAACTGCCGGATGTTCTTAAACGCCTTCAGCACGGCCTCTTGGGCACAATCCTCGGCATCTGCTTCGTTGCGAAGAATGGCGAACGCCGCAGCATAGACCCGCCGCTCATAAGGGCGGATCAACTGGTAGAAGGCCTCGTGCTCGCCATCCCGGATCCGCTGGATCAGCCGCTGTTCGTAGTCTTGTTGCGCTGGATTTTCCAGCGAACCCAACCCTGCTGCCATTCGTCCTCACCGCACGACTTAGAGTCACTCTCGAGCAAGCGCTACTTGGCAATGTATTCCGGATCCTTCTTCCATCCCGTCAGCATGGAAACGAAGTTATTCCAGCCGTGAAGCACGACCATGACCAGGTGCCCGAATACGAACGCAAGCATGGCCCACATAATCACGAAGTGCCACAGCCGTGCGTAATGGAAGCCGCCCATCATCCATGCCAGCCAGGAAAACTGAATCGGTTTCCACACGGCAAAGCCGGTCGCAACCGACAGCACCGCGAGGACGATCACCGAAGTGTAGGCATGTTTCTGCAGAGGGTTATAAGCTTCCCGCACTGGCGGCTTCGGTCCAAAGAAAAAGTAGTGGCGAATCATCGGCCAGACCCCGGAAATGTCGCGGGGGACGAACAGGACCTGCTTGTAGTTGCCACTGAAAACCTGATAGCCCAGGTAAACGAGGCCGGTCGCGATATAGATCCACATAAAGGTGAGGTGCCACTGGAGCGCGCCCCCGAGCCATCCGCCGATGGCCAGCGACTTGGGCCAGTTGAGAAGGTCTTTCTGCGGAATTTTGGCGCCAAAGCTGGGAAACGCGCGAAAGATTTGCAAGCCGCTTCCCGCCATTATGAAAAGTGAAACCGCATTCACCCAGTGGCACAGGCGGATGACAAACGGGTGCTCGTACACTGCTTCCGTTACGTTACCCGACTTTGTGTCCTCGATTGCGATTGCATGCGTTGCCATTTCCATTTGCCCTCTAGAGTCCATAAAACGACGAGTATCCCTGATCTTCCCAATAGCCGACCCGTTGGAGCACATTCGTGACGTTCAAGTCGGTTAGGTATTTGGCCTGCTTATAGCCGATCTTGGTGGGAATGCTTAACCGCAAGGGCGCTCCGTGCTCGCGCGTCAACGGCTGGTCATACATCTCGTAGCAAAGGAGAGTCTGAGGGTGCAGCGCTGTGGCCATGTCCAGCGATTCGTAATAGTCATCGGCGCACTCGACGTATACGTAGCGGGCGGTCAGATCGGCGCCGATTATTCTCAGAAAATCCGAAAGTCTCGCTCCGCCAAACCGCCCGATTACGTCCCAGCCTTCCACGCAGACGTGGCGCGTATTCTGCCGGAAACGGGGAAGAGCCTGAATCTGAGTCAGGGTGTAATCGCCCGGCTTTTGAACTGCCCCGGCGACCGTGAGCGTCCAGCGGTCGAAGTCCACTCCTGGGTCGTCAACGTCGTAGTCATTGATTGGAAATTTACTGAATGGAGTGAGTTCTCGGTCCAAAAAGGTTGTAGCCGAATGGCCGTAGCGAAACAAAACCTTTGAGGCCCAATCGCTGAACCCAAGTCCGGCCTTGAGCAGGGGCTGCTGCAGACTTGGAATGGCGAATGCGCCCAGTGCGATCACTGGTGTAAGTTTCAGCAGTTCGCGCCTGCTCGTGCTCTTGAATTTGTTTTTTTCTATGCGGGTCGTCATTCGGATTGTTCCAGGCGCACTCAGTCAGCTTCAGTGAGATTCGCCATCCTTCGGAAGGTTACAACCACTTGCTGCTAACTGTTTCAAGAATCGGGGGGCGTGTTGGTTTTGCCTCGAGGTAGCCTCGGCCTTCCGATACGACGTTATAATGTCGCCATGTCAGCGGCGCATGACTCACTCCTCTATGCACGCGTGGAAACAGTCCTCGCTGGCGAGATTACCGATGGAGATCTGAAGGTCGGCGACCAACTACCCACGGAAGACAGCCTCATCGCGCGATTCGGGGTCAGTCGCATCACCGTCCGTCGGGCTATTCAGAATCTTGTCAGCCGCGGTCTGGTCGAGATTCGCCGCGGCAAGGGCACATTCGTTGCCGCACACAAGTTCACGCAGGACCTTAAAGTACTGAGCGGATTTGTAGAAGATATGCACGCACTCGGCCGCAAGCCGACGGCCCGCGTGCTGGGTAGAGAAATTGTGACTGCCAATGCGACCGTCGCGACTCAACTGGCGCTGACAAGGGGCGAGCGCGTTGTCAGAATCCGCCGCGTGCGCCTGGCGGATGGCATCCCGCTTTCGTTTGACGAGACCTTCCTCCCTTTGGAGATCGGCAAGAAAGTCATCACCAACAACCTGAAAGTGGAACCCATCTTTTCACTTCTTGAGAGCAAATATGATGTTCCGCTGATCGAGGCCGAGTACAAGTTGGATGCAGTGCCAGCCGGGATCGAGGTCGCCGCAGCGCTGAAAGTCAAACAACAGACCCCGATCTTTCGGATTGAGCGAACTTCCTACTCGACAGGTGGCCGCCCTGTCGATTACGAAACCCTGCATTACCGAGGAGATCTCGTCCAGTTTGTGACACGCCTCGTCCGAAAGATTCCTCGTTGATTGCCGTGTTTTCTGCTACAGCACTATCCAGTGATGAGTTGAAGGCCTCGCCTATCGAAGTCCCTGGGCCGGTCATCAAGCCCAGGTTATAGTCCGGGCCTTAGAAGACCTGCTCAGATAGGTCGGGCTGCAGGGCCTTGGATTTCCGCAACGGATGTACGTCTGGGCGCGAAACCACGGGGGCGCGGACATCCAGAAACTGCACGAGGTCCTTCGAAAAGATCAGGTCAAGCGTCCAGTCCAAGGCAACGCGGAGTTTCTTCTCGAATCGTGGGAGCTTGAAAAGGTAAATCGTTCGCCAGAGCCACCAGGCGATAAACCCCGAGAAGTTAAAGCCGAGGATGTTGGCGACCCCCGTCCGCCGGCCGATCGTTGCGAGCTGTGCGATGGTCGAAAAATCGAAGCGCTTCTTCTCCGTCCCGCGCATGGACGCGATGATGTTATGCGCTGCAATCTTGCCCTGGCGCAGCGCATGTTGCGCGGTCGGCGGATGAAACTTACCCGTCGACCGATCCGGGATGGCCGAACAATCACCCAGCGCCCAGACACCGGGCCAGCCTTGGAGCTCAAGGAACTCCGTCACCAGCAAGCGGCCAGCTTCCTTCGCGCAAGGAATCGTCTCGATCAGAGGGTTCGGAGAGGTTCCCGCCGTCCAAACCAGCGTGTTCGTAAGAATCGTCGTTCCGTCCGTCAACCGAACCGCTCCACCCGAAAAGCTTTCGATCTTTGTGTTGAGGCGGATCTCGACCTTGCGCCCGGCAAGGATTTTCTGAGCGTAAACACCCAGACTCTTCCCTAACTCGGGCAGTATAACTGGACCAGAATGGACAAGTATGACTTGCACCATGTCTTCGGATACATGGGGGTACGATGGTAGTGCTCGACGGACGAAATCGTTGATAGCGGCGACCGTTTCAACGCCGGCAAAACCTCCCCCTGCGACAACAAACGTCAACAACGCCTCTACCTTTTTCTCACAGCAATCGCTGTCCGCTTCCTCAAGGTGAGCGATTACATGGTTTCGCACCTGCATAGCATCACCCAACGACTTCATAGTTAGCGCGTGTTCTTGCACTCCAGGAAGCCCGTAGGTATTCGTAATGGACCCCAGACCGAAAACCAGAAAATCGAATTTGAGGGTGTGAGGATGATGATCGAAGCCATGGGAAACACTGACGCTCTTTTGTTCGAGATCAATCTTGTCCACTTCCCCTGCCAGAAAGTTAACCCGGCGCAGCATTTTGCGGACCGGATTCACGATTGTTGTGAGATCCAGATCGCTGGCGGCGACTTCGTGGAGCATTGGTGTGAACAAGAAAAAGTTCTCACGATTGATCAGTGTGATTTCGACGGAAGGATCAGCGGCAAGTTTCCTCTCCAATTCCATCGCCACCGTAAGTCCTGCAAAACCTCCACCTACGATGAGTATCCGCTTTAGTGTTTTGTCTTCCATGAGTCGTTTCTCCGGGTCCAATTCTGCTCAGTGTTGTGTTCAGTTCAGGCCAATGTCCGGCTCCAATCGCACGCCATCGTTCGACCTGATGCCACATCTTGTGCGGGTCTATGAACGCCGCATCCATATCTTTCTGAGATAGTGGTCGATTGCCAGCGGCCCTGAACCGCCTAATACGAGCGCCGCAAGGCAAGCAATGTAGAGCAGATCAAGCTCGTATCCCGGAGGCCCGAACTGGGCGCGGCCCGACATCACACTCAGGAGCTTGATCGAGCTGAACCCGTAGGGGAGATGAACGGTTAACATCGCTACGAAAAGGACCGCGGCCATTGGCACACTTACAAGGGGGACAAAGGCTCCGAGCAGGACCGCGAGACCGCCGATGAGTTCGGTCAGAATGGTAAGCCACGCCATGAGATGAGGCGCGGGCACGCTCATCGTATGCAGGATGACGGCGAAGGCCTCGGGCCCTCTCGACAGTTTCGCGAAGCCGTGCTCCATGAAACCGTAGCCAACAATCAGCCGTAGCGGAATCGGAGCCCAAACAGCTACCGAAGGTCTCGCCAAGGACGCTAGATGGCTCCGTACAAACGCGGGACGGCTGTTGCCTTGCTGTTCCAATAATTGAGTAAGTTGGTTCATATTCAAAAACCTCTCTTTGATTGTTGTCGAACGCCCGAAGAGTCAAGAGCGAACTCGCGACCTTCGAATGTCCGCATCATTCATTATGATGTTATAATGTCGTGAAAAGTTACAACGATGGCTGTCTGCAGGACAATTCGCGCGATTGGCCCGGTTGCAAGATCAAAGGCAGGAATGATTGGTTGGCGTGCGTTTTCCCTGCGCAAGTCGCCCTGCTACGGTTGGTTAGGTCTAGCCATCCGAGCCAAGAATCGCATGTATTGTTGCAGCGTTCGGCCAGTAGCGCGACTGTTAACGAATGGACCCATGCGCTGACACGTGATCAGACCGGCATCGGCAAGGACTTTAAGATGGTGCGAAACGGTCGCTGGCGTGATTCCCTGAAGGCTCGCAATATCACCGCATGTCATCTCTTTCCTGGCGGAGATAGCTTCAAGAATGGAAAGTCTTGTTGCATCTGCCAGGGCTTTTGAAACCTTCTCTGCACGTCTTCGGTCCATAACAGGATCTTCAGTTAGTGTAGCCGATAAATCCAATAGCCCTACCGTGCTTTCGGGATTTCTGAGCAATTCCCGTCCTGCGGATGTGACTTTTTGATTTAGACGATCATCTAAATCGCCAGGAAGACCACAAGTATTGGCGACCACGGTGTTCGGGGTTCTGTGAGCGCGTTGCGGTTTTCACACTAGGAGGACAGATGAAACGGCTGGAAGGGAAAGTGGCAGTGGTAACAGGCGGAAACAGCGGTATCGGACTGGCGACGGCGAAGCGTCTTCAGCAAGAAGGGGCGAGGGTGGCTATCTCGGGTCGGAGCAAAAAGACACTCGATGAAGCAGTCAAAGCGATTGGCAACGGCGTCTTGGCTATCCAAGCAGACGTTGCGAAGCTCGCAGACTTAGACAAGCTCTATACGGAAGTCTCGCAAAAGCTTGGCAAGATTGACGTCCTGTTTGTGAACGCCGGAATTGCGAAGTTCGCGCCTCTGGCGGACACGTCGGAGAGCACGTATGACGAACAATTCGAGATCAACACGAAAGGCGCATATTTCACGATTCAGAAAGCCATCCCTCTCTTGAACGATGGCGCTTCGATCGTTCTGAACACCAGCGTTGCCGATATTCAAGGTCAAATCAATACGAGCGCCTATTCAGCAACCAAAGCCGCGTTGCGCTCGTTCGCGCGAACGGCCGCTGCGGAACTGGCCGAGCGAGGCATCCGCGTGAACACAGTCGCTCCGGGGCCAATCGTCACTCCGATTTTCGGGAGGATCGGATTGCCAAAAGAAGCTGTCGATGAATTCGGGAAGAAAATCGTGGCGAAAGTACCGCTGAAGCGATTCGGACAGCCCGAGGAAGTTGCAGCCACCGTAGCGTTTCTTGCGTCCCAGGATGCTTCGTACATCACTGGTGTTGAGATCAACGTGGACGGTGGACTTGGACAGATCTAAGGAGTGAAGTCCTTATATAAGTAAAGGCCGTCGGCATCAACCTCTCGGGACTTATCGAGGGCGCCGGCGGCCGTTGGATCTCTACTGGTTATTGTGCAAAAAATACAGTTGCGTCCACGGGTTCAGGGCAACATCCGTGTCGCTACATCATCGGGGCGTAACTTTGAGTGAGTGGCAGCATCGAAGAAAAGGGTCTCTCATGAAACGGGGTATCCAAGCGATAGCGTTCGACGCTTACGGTACGTTGTTCGATGTGCATTCGGTCATTGCACCGTGCGAAGAGAAGTTTCCGGGCCGCGGCGGAGAACTCAGCAGGCTATGGCGTGCGAAACAACTGGAGTACACCTGGCTGCGCAGCCTAAGCGGACAATACCAAGACTTTTGGATGGTAACGGAATCCGCACTGGTGTTTTCTTGCCGGAGTCTGAGCCTTGCGTGCCCTCCCCACATTCGGGAAGAGTTGATGGGATCTTATCTGCGCTTGGAGACCTTCCCCGATGTAAGAACGGCATTGGCCAAATTGTCACATTTTAAACTATCCATCTTGTCGAACGGGTCGCCGAGAATGCTTTCTGCCTCGGTGAAGAGCGCTGGTCTGAGCGGCGTATTCACAGATGTAATTAGCGCTGATGAAGTGAAGATCTACAAGACGAGCCCACGTGTTTACGGACTAGTGTCGCAACACCTAGCTATACCCAACAATGCGGTCGCGTTCGCCTCGTCAAATTTCTGGGACATCGCCGGTGCCAAGAGCTTTGGGTTCTGGACCTGCTGGGTGAACCGGGGCAAATTTCCTCAAGAGGAACTGAGTGTCATGCCAGATGTCACCGTGCCCACATTGGATGGCCTGGTTAACGCTCTAGAGGAGCCTGCTGCGAGTAGTGATTAAGGCTGAGACTCCTCCGTAGTCCGCCAAGTATATAGCTGCTCGCGACCTCGCCCAGGACGACCAGACGAGATTCTTCGTCCCGTTGCAACACTAGTAGGGTCTCATCGTCGTTGCGGAGTCCGCCCCGAAACGACTCCAGTCGATGGAGCAAATCTTCTCCCAACACTTTTGCAGAATCAACGGGGGCTCTACGCGCCCACTCTAGAAGCTGCTCTCGCCCCAGTTCCTGGCTCGTCCCGTTCTCGGTTTCGGTAATGCCATCTGTGTAAAGGACAAGGAGATCGGATGGTTTCAGAGTGACAACCGTTTGACTGTAGTCTGTTCCAGGAATTAACCCAACAGGTAAGCCCGCGACCTCTTTTAGTTGCGGATCCTTTCCTTCCTCCAGCCATCCCCAACTTCGTTGGGCGGCGTGATACCAGAGTGGAGGCAAGTGCCCTGCGTTGCTGAATGCCAGCCTCCCGGTAACGCGGTGGAAGCTCAAGACAATGGCCGTGGCATATTTCTTACTCTTGTTGAACGCGTCATTGAGGCCGCGCATAAAATCTGACTGGTCCAAGAGGTTGATGTTCTTGTGCATGAGCTCGCGTAGCGTCTGGGTCACGGCACTCACATCGTGACCATGACCGCTTACGTCGGCCAGAGCAACGCGAGAGATCAGGTCGTGATCGCAGACCGACATATAGTGAAGGTCGCCGCCTCCCTCGTCGTCGTTGATGGGATTCGAAGTTACCCATGCCGTCAGGCTGGGCAGTTTTATTGAGCGGCTGACCTTTCGGTTGCCGCCCCACACTTCAGTACAGACCAAAGCATGGGGCTTTTCGGATTCATCGTACATTGAAGCTTCCTGACGCTACCTTAATTGACATTAATCAATCTGTGTGTGCCCTCGCGATCGATCTCTGCCGGTGCGCAAACAACAGCAGCTACCATTGTTTGCGCTGGCTAGAGTCGAACTGCGGGATGGCTCAGTATTCGATGGCCCTTACTGGTTGCTGCTTTGCGACGCCGATTCCGTCATCGTCGGCTGATCGACCAAAGACAGCTCATATTTCTTGCCGCCGAATTCGATGCTTGTCAGAATCTGGCTGCCATCATCGTTCGCGTGCACTTCGTACCCGTTGCTTAGCTCGGGTCGATTCAGTTCAATCAAGTGAGCGGGCACAGTCGCAACCAGTTTTCCATTGGACAAGATCATCAGGTCAACATTCGGACCGGCTCCGTCCCATTTGAGTTTGTATTCTCCCGGAGCCAGTTGATGTCCACCGATGGTTGTGGGCTGAGCCAGATCGATCGAGCCCTTGTTTTGTTTGTTTGCCGCAAATGCGCTGGTTGCCAAGATCAGAGAAAGCGCAGGCAGCAGAGTCTTGGAGATCTTTGAAAAGTTCACTTGTTTATTTCCATTTCTCTCCCGAAAGCGTCGGGAATCGCTTTTCCTCCGTCAGACGCTCGGCGACAGGCAAAGTTACAAGTCTCGCGCGGCAATGGTGACAATTCCTAATACTTGTCACTTCTCGCGGCTGCTGGAATCTCAAACCAAAGAAAATGGAGCAATCGATGGAAGGCAAAGTCGTACTAGTAACCGGCGCCGACGGCGTGTGATTCGTCTTTGCACATGCGTGTCAAGACCCGCAAGAAGCAAGGCCTCTCGCCCGTGTACGCGGTCCTGACCTGGAGCTCCTTGTGGTATGGTGACACTATGGTGGCGTGCCACATCCGCTAGGTGCGCGAAGGAACAAGGGAGTGCTGGGGTGGATGCTCCCATATCCAACAACGAAAGGGAACGTCTGCAGGCGCTTGAGTCCGAGCTGCGCCGAGCTAAGGACGAACTCGCTCGTTTGGCGAGCCAACGGGGAGAAGCTGCCGAGTCCCTTCGGGCTGCTGAGGAATTCAAGACCCGCCTGGTCGCCTGCAGCCGCGACTGCATTAAAGTTCTCGACCTCGAAGGCCGCCTCTTGTTCATGAACGAAGGTGGAATGCAGGCTCTTGAGATCTGCGACATCAGCCCCTTCATGCACAACTCATGGATCGATTTCTGGGAGGGTGAGGATCGCGAGGCGGCTCTCACGGCCGTGCAGACCGCGAGGAACGGGGGCATCGGTCGGTTCGTCGGGTATTTCGAACCCCGAGTTTCACGCCAGCCGAGATGGTGGGATGTCGTCGTTAGCCCCATCCACGGTGCCAGCGGGGTTCCGGAGCGATTGCTAGCCGTCTCTCGCGACGTGAGCCATCAGAAGGAAGACGAAGACGCACTGCGCGAGGCTCTTCAAGTCAATGAAGAGATCATCGAAAGCGCAGCCGAGGGCATCGTCCGCTTCGACTCCGAACTGCGTTACCAACTCTTTAATCCATTCATGGAGCGGCTAACCGGAATGAAGTCGGGTCAGGTCCTCGGCCGCGTCGCTATCGAGGTATTTCCTAGACTTGGGCCGAGTGGTATTGAGGCCGCTTTGAAACGCGCCCTTGAGGGGCGGGTGGTTCATCTGGAGGATGTTCTCGTCCCGAAGCATTCGGCGGACGGCCACGATGTCTGGGAGTCCTGCACCTTTGCCCCTCACCGGGATGCAGAAGGACAAATTGTGGGCGTAATTGCCCTGGTCCACGACGTAACAGAGCGGCACCTTGCCGAAGAGACCTTTCGATCTATTGTCATCGGAACAGCCTCTGCGACGGGAAGGGAGTTCTTTCCGTCGCTCGTGCGTCACCTGGCTTCGGCTCTGCGCGTTCGTTACGCTTTCATAACGGATTGTGACGATCAGAAACACGCCAAAGCCCTTGCTTTCTGGAACGGAGACCGTTTCGGACAGAATTTCGAGTTCGATATCGCTGATACTCCTTGCATGAAAGTGTTGCAAGGAGAGGTTTGCCACTATCGGGAAGGGCTTCAGAAGTTGTTTCCGCTTGATACAGGCCTTGCAGACCTGGAAGCCCAGAGCTATTTGGGCGTTCCGATGCTTGACCTTGCCAATCGCGTCATCGGCCACATTGCGATTCTGGATGATAAGCCGATGGACCCGGATCCTCGCGCTATAGACCTAGTCAAGGTCTTCGCAGCCAGAGCGGCGGCCGAGTTGAAACGGCAACGTGCCGAAGCCGAATTACAAACTGCGCTGGAGCAAGTGCGCGCTTTGCAGAAGAAGCTAGAAGCTGAGAATGTTTACTTGCAAGAGGAGATCACCAAGGAACACAACTTCGAGGAGATTGTGGGGAATAGCAAGGCGATCGTGGAGGCCCTCGATCGAGTTGCTACGGTGGCTCCAACCGATTCCACCGTACTGATTCTTGGGGAAACCGGGTGTGGCAAAGAGCTAATCGCACGCGCTATCCACAGCCATGGTTCACGTAAACATCGGCCGCTGGTAAAGGTAAATTGTGGAGCAATTCCAACTGGGCTCGTTGAGAGTGAACTCTTCGGACACATGAAAGGCGCGTTTACCGGAGCGCTCGAACGAAGAACCGGGAGATTTGAGCTGGCGGACGGAGGAACGCTTTTCCTTGATGAAGTTAGCGAGCTCCCCCTGGATACACAGGTGAAACTGCTGCGTGTGTTGCAGGAACATGAGTTCGAGCCCTTGGGCAGCAGCCGTACAATTCGAGTGAATGTCCGCATCATCGCAGCCAGCAATCGTGATCTGGAGAGAGCAGTGCAGGAGGGCCGATTCCGTGCTGATCTGTACTATCGCTTAAATGTTCTTCCGATCACAGTGCCCCCTCTTCGGGAGCGTCGGTCCGATATTCCGCTTCTCACCACTTTTTTCGTAGAACGCTTCGCCAGGCAGTTTGGCAAGCAAATCAGTGGAGTGGCTCAAGACACGATGGAGCTTCTTTCACGGTACGATTGGCCAGGAAACATCCGCGAATTGCAGAACGTGATCGAACGCGCGGTGGTGTTGTCAAAAGGAACAGTCTTGAGATTGGGGAGCGACCTGCTGCCGGCTCGCAGTGCTGCTCCGGCGGAGGAAATAATGTCTTTTGCCAACGCTCACTCCGCCGCGAGCCCGAACAGCACCCTCGAACAAGTTGAGAAGCGTCACATCCTCAATATCCTTGAACAGACATCTTGGGTAATCGAGGGCGATCATGGCGCTGCGAAAATCCTCGATCTGCATCCGAACACTCTGCGCAGCCGGATGAAGAAGCTTGGAATCAATCGCTCAAGCGCCAAAGCAGATACGTCGCAAACCTCACCTAATCCACGCGAAGCTGCAGTGTAGCAATCCGGCCACGAAATATCGTGGCCACGACTCCCAAAATCGAAGAAGCCACGAACGCTCGTAGGACGCACACGACTGCAACTCTTGCTAACTCCATAAGCTCCTTCAATCTCAGTGACATATCTTTTTACGCTTCTGCCGTTCACTTGGCATCGCTGTTGCACTAGTCACCCCGTCGGGGAGGAACAACACAGGTGCTCAGGATTTCGGTGGCTAGTGATTCAGGTCAAGCAGTCCAGTTCCAACTGGAAGGCAATCTTGCGGGTCCGTGGGTCGAAGAATTACGAAGGCTAACTGATGACGCTCTGTCACAAAAGAAATCCGTCAGCCTCGATCTGAGGGGCGTTCGGTTTGTCGACACACAAGGTGTCGCCTTACTACGGGAGTTTTCCCGGTGCCAGATCTCTCAGGTGAATTGCTCGCAATTCGTAATCCAGCAAATGAAGGAGGTTGAGCGATGATGGCCACGACTCCATCGAGTGCTAAGCCGGTCCATAAAGAGAATGTGCATGGTGAAGCCGGTCTTTTTTCGGCGGCCAAACCCTCGATCGATTCCACGGAAGCACTTCTCATTCGCCGGGTCCAGGGTGGTGAGACGGATGTCTTTTACGAACTGGTTCGTCCCTACGAGCGCGCTCTATTTGTGACAGCCGTCGCTCTCCTTAAGAATGACGCCGATGCCGAAGACGTGGCTCAGGAAGCCGTGCTGAAGGCGCTCAAGAATATTGCACGCTTCCGCCAGGAGGCAAAATTCAGCACATGGCTTATCCAGATCTGCATTAACGAAGCCAAGATGAAGCTCCGCAAGGAACGCCGTCATCGATACGAGTCCATCGAAGAGGGACAACAGAACGACGAGGGCGACTACATTCCCAGGGATTTTGCTGATTGGCGCGAGATTCCGCTGGAGGCTCTGGAGCGGAAAGAACTTCGAGATGCTCTTCACCGAGCAATGGACTCTCTTCCAGAAAAGTATCGCACTGTGTTGTTCCTTCGGGATGTACAGCATCTCAGCATCAGCGAGACGGCAGAGGTTCTCGGCCTCTCAGAATCAAACGTCAAGACCAGACTCCTGCGTGCTCGTCTGCACATGAGGGACGCCCTCGCACCGGGCTTCAATGGCGCTTGGAGTCGAGGATGAGTGGACGAAAAAGCCGGCCGTCTTGACCAAGACTCGATTAACCGAATGACTAGCGAGCAGTGCCCCTTGCATTTCAGCGAGCCACCTTCTTCCGCTTCCGCCGCGCGTACGCGGCTACTTTTAGTCGGTTCCCACAAAGTTGCATGCTGCACCAACGGCGCGTCCCTTTCTTGCTGGTGTCAAGAAAGTGCAGCACACACTGGCCGCACTTGCGGACGCGCGTGCGATC